>DATENN010000249.1:0-20733 GCA_035275045.1 Pyrinomonadaceae bacterium | reverse complement strand
TGTTCGACGCGAACTATACCGAAGTCACCGCACAAGGCGAGTCCAGTTATTACGTCCAGGAGCGCTGGCAACTGGAAAGAAAGCGCGACCTGTTATCGCCGGCGCCTTCGCAGGCGACCGCCTTGCATTGCCCGCGCTGTGGCGGCGCGTTGCAGAAGAACGATGCCGGGGCGTGTGCCTTTTGCGGGGTAAGGATCGAGAACGGCGAATTCCAGTGGTATGTCCGCGACGTTGCGTTGTTTACCCGCGAAGCCAAAGGCCCGTTATTAACTTCGAATGTTGCGGAAGTAGGGACAGATTTTCCGAGCGTGGTCCAGCCGGCGTTTGAAAGTGTGCGGCAGGCTTTTGAAAAAAATAATCCAAACTTTTCCTGGGGCGTTTTTCAGGCGCGCGCGCGGCTAATTTTTGACGAGTTGCAAGCTGCCTGGTCCACGCTCAATTGGGACCGTGCCCGCCCGCACGAGACGGACAATCTTTTCCAGATGCACCAATACTGGATCGACGCGTATCGCCGCCAACACCTGCGCAATTTGCTTGAACAATGCAGCATCACGCGAATGCAACCGGTGAAGATCAAAGAGGACACGTTCTACAACTCCATTACACTACGCATAGCCGCGCAGGGTTTTGACTATACGGTTGACGATAATGGCAGGGTGGTGAGTGGTTCGAAGCACCAGTTCAGACGCTGGACGGAATATTGGACGTTCATTCGAAATCGCAATGCCCGGGTCGCAAGCCGTGCCGACTTAAATTGTCCCAACTGTGGCGCGCCCTTAAAAATCAACGCCGCCGGCATTTGTGAATTCTGTGGAGGAAAGATAACCTCGGGAGAGTTCGACTGGGTGCTGTCGCGGATCGAACAGGACGAATCGTATCGCGGCTGACATCTATTTTCCGTGGCGAGACATCGAACTGCCTCTATTGTTTTGAAGAATATTCCTGACTAAATGCGACCAATTTATCGCGGGAGATTTTCAGTGAAGCGTAGTCTATCGTTATTCCTTCTTCTCTTTTCCTTCGTCGTCAATTCGGTTGTTTTCGCAGCGCCCCAACCGCTGGTTCAACGGCGGGCGACGGCCACTGCCGCGCAAACTGCGGCAGCTCCGGCGCGCCCGGCGCAGGCACAACTCGTAAATCACATTTTGCCGAATGGACTCGAGGTCATTGTGCTTGAAGATCATTCGGTGCCGCTTGTGACCATGGAAATGGCTGTCAAAAATGGTTCGTATACCGAGCCGCCTGAGTTAAACGGGCTGTCGCATCTTTACGAACACATGTTTTTCAAAGCCAACCGCGCCGTCGCCAATGCTGAAGAGTACCTGAAGACCATCGGTGAGCTGGGCATCGCCTACAACGGTACGACACGTGAAGAGGTAGTGGACTATTACTTCACCACCACGACGCCTAATCTGCGAACGGCAATGCAGTTTCTAAAAGATTCGGCTCGTTACCCGTTGTTCGATCAAGGTGAGTTTGAACGTGAACGTGAAGTGGTAATTGGCGAGATCGATCGGAATGAATCCAACCCGTTCTATTACCTGAACCAGGAAATGACGAACCGGATGTTTTCGAAGTATACGAGCCGCAAAAATCCGCTCGGCAACCGGCAGACGGTATCGACGGCAACTACCGGCATGATGCGTTTGATTCAGCAACGCTATTACGTGCCGAATAATTCCGCTCTGGTGGTGACTGGGGATGTAAACCCGCAGGAAATTTTCAAAATGGCGGAGGAACTTTATGGCGATTGGCCACGTCGCGAGAAAGATCCATTCGTCGAATTTCCATTAGTCGAACATCCGCCGCTGACCAAGAGCGAGGGCGCAGTGGTAACCCAGCCCGTTCAGAATGTGATTTTGAATATTGGCTGGCATGGTCCATCGATCGGGAAAGATAACCCCTCGACTTATGCTGCGGACGTCTTTTCATTCATTCTTACGCAACCAAATTCGCGGTTCCAACGCGCGTTGGTGGATACGGGTTTGGTCGACGGAGTTTCCATTGGCTACTACACGCAGCGCAATGTAGGCCCCATTCAGATTTTTGCACAAACTTCTCCTGAGCGCGCGCACGCCGCACTCAAAGCCATCTATGAAGAAGTTTCGCACTTCAACGACAAGGATTACTTTACTGACGAACAGTTGGAGAGCGCGAAGGCACTGCTTGAGGCTGATGATCTTTATTCCCGAGAAAAGCTAAGCGAGTATGCGCACACCCTCAGTTTCTGGTGGGCTTCGACCGGTTTGGATTACTTTCGCGGATACCTCGGAAGATTGCGCGCTACGTCACGCGCCGACATTAGCCGGTATGTGACGACCTACATTCAGGGGAAACCGCACATCGGTCTAGCGATGCTCTCGAGCGAGGCACAGGAAAAAACAAAAATTCAAGCGGCTGAGTTAATAGGTCAATGAGCAAAAAATTCTTTCTTACGCATATGCAATATCAAAAATCGGAAATGCGTGGCGACTTTGAACGATCATTTTTCAAAAGATTGCGCGCGTTAGTTTTGCTTCTCGCCGCAGTGCTGGCGATTCCTGCCGCCGCGGCTCAGGTCGAGGCGCAAAAACCTGCTGAGCCCGCCAACGCGCCGGCACTTCAAGCGGCGCAAACCATCGTCGCAAAGCAAGCGGCCCTGGTCAGCGAGTTTGATGTCAATGGTCTAAAGGTCCTGGTGAAGAAACGCGAAGGAAGTTTGACCGTCGCCGCCGGCCTGTTTATTCGCGGCGGGTCGGAAAACATCACGGACAAGGATGCGGGAATTCAGGCGTTGATGTTGGATGTCGCCAGTGATGCCAGCACGGCCTACCCGCGCGAGAAGATGCGCAGCGAGCTGGCGCGACTGGGGACCGTGATCACGTCAAGTGACAATTACGATTACTCAGCGCTTTCGTTGATTTCCACGCGCGTCAATTTCGATCGCTCGTGGGACATTTTCACGGATGTGATATTGCGTCCATCCTTTACGAAGGAAGATTTTGATCTTGAAAAGAATCGACGCTTGTCATCGCTGCGTGATGACAGCGACGACCCGGACACTTATCTCCAGCGGCTACAGGAACGCGTGGCCTACGCTGGACATCCTTACTTGAACCGGCCAGAGGGTACGCTCGAATCGGTTACGCGCCTGACGGCCGAGGATCTGCGCGCGTATCACCGTCGCATGTTGGAAACCTCGCGGTTACTTTTGGTTATCGTCGGCGACCTCGATGCGGCGCAATTAAAGCCACGCATTGCCGCCGCGTTTGGCAAATTGCCAAAAGGGAATTACCACAACGAAACGCCGCCGTCACTCTCCTTTCCAGCCTCGACTGTCGAGGTAACTGAGCGCTCGCTGCCGACGAATTACATTCAGGGAATCTTTACCGCACCGTCGCTTACGGCGCCTGATATCTATCCGATGATGGTGGCCTCGTCGCTATTACGTGATCGTGTATTTCAGGAAGTAAGGGTCAAGCGAAACCTGTCTTATGCACCGAGCGCGTTTCTGGGAACGCAGGCCGCGAATGTTGGCGGGATTTACGTGACTGCTGTTGATGCGAACCAGGCAGTTAGTGTCATGCTGTCAGAAATTAATCGCTTACAAACTCAGGCCGCGGATCAATACGACATCAACGGCGTGGTGTCTCAATACCTGACCACCTACTACATGGGCCAGGAAACGAATGCGGCGCAGGCAGGGAACCTGGCGGCATACGAACTGATTGGCGGGGGCTGGCGAAATTCGTTTGACATGATCGCGCGGTTGCATTCCGTGACGCCGGCTGACGTGCAACGAGTAGCTCAAAAGTACATGCACAATCTTCGCTTCGTGGTGCTCGGAAATCCCAAGAGCGTGGACACGAAGATTTTTACGGGACAGGCGGGGAACTAGAGCACGGGGCTTACTGATCGAGCCGCGTCTCAATAATCAGCTTTTCGTATAGCTTTACGTCCAGCTCGCGCAGTATTTTCGCTTCACTTTGGGCCAGTCGTTCGTTTCCACTTTCAAAATAAGCGACTGCCAGATTGTAATGCGCGTCAGCATACGCCGGCCGAATCGTCACCGCCTGAAGATAAGCAGCGATCGCGTCGCGCATGCGCCCGGCGTAGTAGTACGCGTCGCCCAGCTTGTTATGAATTTCTTCAGACGCCGGTTTCAATTCCAACGCATGTTGATACGCGCGAATCGCGTCTTCGTTCTTGCCTTGTTTGACCTTGCAATAGCCGACTTGCACCCAGGCATCAGCACGTCGCGGATTACGATTGGCGGCCGTCTCGAAATAACCAACGGCGTTGTCATAATTTCCCAGCCATAGTGAATCCAGGCCCGTGCGATAAGACGATTCGGCAATGTCGCCATTCTTATCGCGTGTAATCAGCGTGCCCAACGAACGCACCGGGCCACGTTCGAGTTCATTCAGTCGCGCCGCACCGATCGCCAGATTGATGTTCTGCCCATTCGTGACCTTCACCGTAACAATGCCGATCACCTGTCCTTTAAGATTAAAAACCGGACTGCCGCTATTGCCGTGCGAGATGGGCGCTGTGATCTGAATGATCTTGCCGACGTTCGGCACCTCGCGAACCGCCGAAACAATTCCGTCGGTCACTGAACCTTCCAGCTTCAACGGATTACCAATAACAAAAATGGTTTCGCCTTCGTCTGGAAGCGACGGCGCTATTTCGGTTGACCGAGGACGCTCGCGCGGCATCTCTACGCTGAGCAACGCCAGGTCGCCTTCTTCATCGACCGCGAGCATGCCGCTCACGGGAAACACCTTACCCTTGCCGTCCAGGGTTTTAATCTCACAGCGTTTGGCGCCGCGAATTACATGCAGGTTGGTGACGACTTCGCCCGGGCGTATAAAAAACCCGCTGCCTGTCATCACCGGTTCACCGTCCGCGTCGTAGGTCGCGATGGCAACTACGGCAGGCTTAACGCGTTTGACAAGATCCGGCAGAGTTTCTTGTGCAGAAGTTTGACTGGCGAAGAGAAGACTTACAGCAAGCAGCAGCAACTGGGGGAAGATGCGTTTCATAGCTTTTAATTGTCCGAGCGTTGACGTTTTGCTGAAACCGGGGATTGGTTCAGCGTTCACTGCGGAGGCCGGGGGCTCGGCGGGGTTGGGATAAAGGCGTCCAACCGTGCCGCGCATATTAGCGCAGCCCCGGTCGAGTCGCCTAGATAAATCTCATTCCCGGCCAAAAAAAAGGCCGTCAAAGTGACGGCCTTCTATCCTAATTACCAGTCGGTTCTGTTAACGGATGATTTCAATATCACCCAGTCGAATACCGGCCGGCACGACAACGGTCGTGTTGGTGACTACGCCGATGTCTTCCTGCGTTACGAGCAAACCGAAATCCGGAAACGTCGTAGTGGCATTGATCTCTGCCTCGTTGCGATTCTTCAGGTTTACGATTTGTCCGAGTTTCTGGAACTGATTATCAGGCGACACGGCCCATAGAATGAAAGCCTGTCCAGCGGGCGCATCCTTCAGTTCGTGAAACCGCACCTTGATCTCGGTCGCCTTGTCCTTGTGCGGTTCGATGAAAATATTTGCGCGGGTTCCTGACATGACACCGGTAAAGTTCACCTTCAATTTGGTGTCGTCGCCTTTCTTGTACGCGGGAATGTTGAGCATCGGCACGGTGTAGGCATTCGCTGGAGCGGTCGCCGCCGCGGTAGCGCCTACAGTTTCGCCGAGGGGCAACGTCGTATGCGGAATTACCGCAAAGCCTTCAGGCACCGCGCTGCGGAAATAGATTTTCGTATTTGGGTCGTAAGCCGTTAATGCCGCTTCCGGCGACGCAACCAACATGAAACGATTTAGTGGCGTGGTCGCTTCAAACGTGCCAATTCCGTTTGCAACCGTGATCGGTCCAAGCGCAGTAACTGCTCCGGCCGGATCAACTGCGTAAAGAGTCATGCCAGTAACATCCGCGGGTACGCCAGTCAAATTCAATTTGATTCGCGTTCCATCGTCGTCACGTAGAATCGTTGCGACACCCTTGGCGCCGGTAATGGTTACCGGAGTCAGGTTGACGACTGTTTCTTTACCGGTCGGATATTCGATCACCGTGTAAGTGCCGTCCGGGTTTTGAACTGTTTTGGTTACCGTTGTTGGAGTGATTGTAGTGGTGGTTGTTGTCTGGGTTTGTGCCAGCGCCGCGCTCGAAAAAGTCAGCAGCGCAATCGCCAGCAGAGAGATCCGTTTTTTGATCATAACGTTAGCTTGCTCCTTCCTTAGTTCCTTAATCGCGATTAAGTTGCGTGGGGGAGGATTGGTTTTCCGAAATATAGTTCGCAAGCGCCATGCCCATGGTTAGGCAGAGGGAAATCGCCAATTTTCCGAACAAACCGGCGAAAAGTTGCATGAATCTGAGATACACATCGATACACGTGTACGGCATCTTTCCGCGAGTTGTGCGTTGATATGACAGAGCGGTTTACTGCTTTTTGCGGTCAAAGGAAGGCAGCCTGCGACCCGATGCGGAAAGCTCGATGAGTGTCGTGAGGCGCCGTCGGCGAGTGTCTTCCTGCTTGGCGCTGACGATCCACCAGTTGGCCGCTTTGCGATACGATGGCGGTTGAGCGGAAAAAAATTTCGCTGCTTTTTTGTTTCGGCTCAGCAGGGTCGCGTACGGCTCGATAAGCTCAGCACTGCGTTGTTCGTACGAATAAATCCCGGAGCGGTTTTCCTTTCGCGCAGCGAAGGCTTTTTTCCCGCTCGGGGCCATTCGGCCTGCCGCAAGCAACTCGTTGGCGCGTTTGATATTTACAGCGCTCCAAATGCTGGTGCTGCGACGCGGCGTGAAGCGAATGGAATAGCTTTCGTGATCAATACGCCGGCGAACTCCGTCGATCCAACCAAAACACAGTGCTTCGTCTACAGACTCGGGCCAAGTGACACTCGGCCTGCCGGAATCCTTCTTGTAGAACCCGACCAACAGTTCTTTTTGTTTATCGTGATGAGTGCTGAGCCACTTGCGGAAGTCCGCAGGCGTTTTGAAAAATTTAGGAGTCACTCACAAATCTAGTACTTGTGTAGTTCGCTCATCGCTTCGAACACGTTTGCCGCTTGTGGCAGGATCTCGTCTTCCAATTGCGGCGCATAAGCGACAAAGGTGTCGAGTGCGGCGACGCGACGAACCGGAGCATCAAGATACTCGAACAATTCGTCGGCGATTCGCGCAGCGATTTCCGCGCCATATCCAAATGACAACGAGTCCTCATGAGCGACGATCACTTTGCTCGTTTTCTTGACGGTCGCGGTGATCGCGTCCCAATCATAGGGTTGCAGTGTTCGCAGGTCGATAATCTCTACACTGATACCTTCCTGTTCCGCTTGCTTTGCTGCGACGATCGAGCGTTGCACCAGCGCACCATAGGTGATGATCGACAGATCCTTACCTGCGCGCGCGGTTTTGGCTTTGCCGAACGGGATCATGAAATCGTCGCCCGGGTACTGCGATTTGTTATATGCCTGGCGGTAAAGGTGTTTGTGTTCAAGAAACAGAACCGGATCGTCACAGCGAATGGCCGTGCGCAACAGGCCATTTGCATCGAGCGCATTCGACGGGTAGACCACGCGCAAGCCGGGAATTTGTGTGAAGGTCGAAACGCCAGATTGTGAGTGATAAACCGCACCACCCTTGAGGTAACCACCAACGGGTACGCGCACTACCGCCGGCGAACTCCAGTCGCCGCCCGAACGCCACCGCATCAACGCCAACTCGTTTCGTATCTGGTGCATCGCGGGCCAGATATAGTCAAAGAATTGAATCTCGACGACAGGTTTCAATCCTCGAGTTGCCATGCCGATGGCGCGGCCGACAATGTTCGCTTCGGCCAGCGGCGAATTGAACACACGCGCACTGCCGAACTTGCGTTGCAGGTTCGCGGTGACTTTGAATACGCCGCCCTTGCCCTTAACTTTTTCGAGAAATTCTTCGCGCGAGCAGTCGGCGACATCTTCACCGAAAACGACAACGCGCGGGTCGCGCGCCATCTCGGTATGTAAGCAGCGATTGATCAAGTCGACCATGGTGCCGGGATTTCCGGAAAATTCAACTTTGTCTTCGGTATCGAAAGCGGCTGAGGTCGGATCAACATTCGGCGAGTAAACATTCGCTTTAGCTGTTTCCTGGCCGGGTTGTGGACTGGCAAGCGCCTGGTCCGCGGCAGCATTCACGGCTGCGTCAATCTCGTCCTTGATCTTTTGCAGGCCATCCTGATCGATAATGCGTTCGTCGATAAGTAGCGCGCCAAACTTCTTGATCGGATCGCGATCTGATTCTGCGGTGCGTTCTTCATCCGGGCGATAAAGCCGCTCGTCGTCGGAAAGCGAATGCGAATAGGGGCGAACAACTTTTGCGTGAACCAGCGCCGGCCCTTTTCGCTGCCGGCAATATTCGACCGCGCGTTTCATCACCTCCAGTGATTCAAGCGGATCAGTTCCATCGCAACGTTGCAAATGCAGGTTGGGAAAGTTTTCAACCAGTCGCGCGACATCGCCGCCAGCGGTTTGCACTTCCACGGGAACGCTGATCGCATACCCGTTGTCTTCCAATAGAAACAGGACCGGTAGTTTCAGATTGCAAGCGGTGTTAAGCGCTTCCCAGAACTCGCCTTCACTACTGGTGCCATCGCCAAGTGAAACATAAACAACTTCGTCTTTTTGAAAATTCGAGGAGCGCTTATTCAGCTCTTTGATTAACTGAAAACGATAACCGGCTTCAGCACAGCCGACCGCCTGAAGCAACTGCGTGCCGGTAGGTGACGACTGCGAAACGATGTTGAGTTTTTTGTGGCCCCAGTGCGACGGCATCTGGCGGCCGTGAGAATTTGGATCCTTTTCAGCGCCCACAGCCGACAGCAGTTGTTCAAGCGGCGTCATGCCGAGTTGCAGGCACAACGCGCGGTCGCGATAGTACGGGTAAAACCAATCGTAAGCCGGTTTCAACGCCATTCCCGCAGCCACCAGCACGGCCTCGTGTCCGGCGCCGCTGATTTGAAAGAAGATTTTGTTCTGCCCTTTGAGTTGAATCTCCTTGTCGTCGATGCGCCGCGACAGATACATCGTGCGATAAATCTTCAACATCTGCTCGGGAGAAAGTTTGCGACGTTCTGCCGGTACAGCAACAACGCCCTGTTTCGTATTTGGTTTGTCCGCACGGACCGGCGCTGGTTGCGGGCGCGATGCAGCCGCAACTTTTGCAGGCGCGGCTTTCTGGTCACGCGCAGGTTCGGGAGTGGATGTGCTCGTCTTGGGGACCAGTTTTAGAACTTTTGTATCAGCCATAAGTAAGACGGTCCGATCGTTAAATATCACTTTCCAAAATCGATCGATACTCCTCAGCCATTGAAGGATGACCGTGATTGAGCGCGGCGTCTATTCCGCGCCGAAACGTTTCCCGGGCCTGTTCGCTTTGGCCGTTCTTCTCGTAAGCGCGCGCGAGCATGCCAAAACCGTTGCCTTCGTCGTTCGAGATCTCCAGGTAACGCTCGAGTACTTCGATCATCTCTGGCGTCTGGTCAGCCTTCTCGTACTCTTTCGCGAGGCCAAACAATATGCTGGTGTTGATTGGATCACTGGCCAGCATTTGTTTGAAGATTTCAATCCGCGACGTGCTCATACTGTTTACGGCTTACCGATCATGAGCTTCGCAATCGTCTGGAGCTGCATGTTCGAAGTACCCTCGTAGATCGCACCAATCTTCGAGTCGCGCCAGTACTTCTCGACCGGATAATCCTTGACGTAACCGTACCCGCCGTAGAGTTCAATCGCTTTCGACGCAATTCGTTCGGCTGCGCGCGACGAATATAGTTTGGCGATTGCCGCTTCTTTTACGAACGGCATGCCCGCGTCTTTCATACGAGCCGCGTTATAAACCAGCAGGCGCGCGGCCTCAAGCTCGACGGCCATCTCTGCCAGTTGAAATTGAACACCCTGAAATTGGTTGATCGATTTACCGAATTGCTGGCGCTCGCTGGTATATGCGGTCGCCGCTTCCATGGCGCCGCGAGCGATACCGATCATTTGCGCGCCGATGCCGATGCGCCCTTCATTGAGTGTTTCGATCGAGACTTTATAGCCCTTGCCCACTTCGCCCAGCACGTTCTCTTTCGGCACTTCACAATCTTCCAAAATCAATTCCGTAGTTGACGAGGCGCGAATGCCCAACTTGTTTTCTTTTTTGCCGACTGAGAAACCCGAAAAGCCTTTTTCAACTATGAAAGCGGTTATCCCGCGATAGCCCGCCTCCGGATTTGCGTTGGCGAAGAGAATAAAAATCTCGGCCTCGTTGCCATTTGTAATCCAAAGTTTCTGGCCGTTCAGAACATAACCATCGCCACGCTCAACGGCGCGGGTTTGCATCGCGAAAGCATCCGAACCCGAGCCTGCTTCGCTCAATGCATAAGCGCCGACTTTTTGACTGGCTAGCTGCGGTAAATACTTTTCTTTCTGCGATTGGTTGCCCCAACGAACGAGCGCGTTGTTCACCAGGGTATTCTGCACATCCACAAACACACCCACAGACGCGTCGACGCGCGACAGTTCTTCGACTGCAAGAATGGCGGTGAAGAATGATGAGCCGGCGCCGCCGAATTCTTCCGGAGTTTCAATACCCATTAGGCCGAGATCGAAACATTGTTTGATCAACGACGGGTCGAGTTTGCCGTGCGCTTCCATTTCTTCAACGCGCGGCCGCAGCTCGCCTTCGGCAAACTCGCGCACGCTGGAGCGAAACATTTGTTCGTCTTCAGAGAGCGTGGTCAAAACGCGGCCGCCGATCTGATTGTTATCATCGATAGCTGTTTGTGGTTGACTCATACGGGCCTGCCTGGCGATCAGAGACGGGGCTGTGACTTGGAACTGCTGCATCATAATCAAGAGAAAAGTAAAAAGGCAAAAGCATTAAGGAAACCTGACGTCCGTGTGATAGTTTGACGTCCATCAAAGAGCTGGGAATCGAATAAATCGGATCAGGTAAGGATGCCAGTCGCCGAGCAATTACAGGGAGACAGAATGTGAGTCAACGACCGGCCGACGGGATTACAACGACTTCAAAGCTGCCGAAAAAGAAGAATCTCGCGCGCTTTGGAATTCTCTTTGCCATCCTCGGCCTCTTGCTGTTCGCTTATTTCGTTCGCAAAGCCGGTGTCGGGCAAATCGTCGATGGAATCAAACGATTAGGATTTGGTTTTCTTTTGGTTGTGGCTATCTCGGCGATTCGTCAGACAGTGCGCTCGCTGGCTTGGACCAAATGTTTCGAGGCGCCTTACCTGCTGCGCTTTCGTGACGCGTTTACCGCGCGTGTCATGGGCGATGCACTCGGCAACATCATCCCCCTGGCCAGTGTCGCGGTCGCTGAACCTTCAAAGGCCGCCTTCGTCACCGATCGCGTGCCGTTAATGGCAAGTCTTTCCGCGATCGCTCTCGAAAATATTTTCTACAGCCTGTCAGTCGCGCTATTCATCTTCTCCGGAACGGCGGCGCTGTTGCTTAGTTTTTCACTGCCGAAACCGCTGCGGTACGCAAGCATCGGAGCGCTGGTGACGACGGTCGTAATCGTGCCGGTTGGATATTTTGTGATTCGACGGCGCTGGAAGTTTTTAAGTGGGCCAATGTCGTTTTCGCATCGCCGTGGCATTGCGCGCGGTTGGATGGAGAAAACGATCCCGCGCGCGCAAACGCTTGAAGATCGGATTTACGGTTTTTACGCCCGGAATCGCAGTCGTTTGCTGGTCATCTTTCTGCTCGAGATGTGTTTCCACTTCGCGGGCGTGCTCGAAATTTTCACCACGCTGTGGTTCATTAGTCCGATCGCCCCCACGCTGTTGACGGCTTTTATATTGGAGTCAGTGAACCGGGTCATTAACGTAGTGTTCAAGTTTGTGCCGCTGCGGACGGGTGTTGATGAAGCGGGGACGGGCATGCTGTCCAAGGTGCTGGGCTTTACAACCGCCGTGGGTGTGACTTTGGCGATCGTACGAAAAGCAAGGGACATTTTTTGGAGTGGGATCGGCGTGCTTTTGATTGCGCGCCGCGGCTTGTCACTGAAAAATTTGAACAAGGTTGCCGAGGGCGAGCCGGTGCCAACGAATAATAATTGACTATTCGTACGCCAGAGCGCTGACCGCATCCAGATTGGACGCGCGCAAGGCCGGATATATAGCTCCCACCGCGCCGCCGAGCACACCAATGGCGGCGGCTGTGAACGCCCAGCCCCAACTAAATTCGAAGAACAATCCGTAAACGCGATGAATCGCAAAGCCGGCAACAAACGAGAGGGCAAAGCCGGCGAGCAGGCCGACCGCGCTAATCAGTATTGCCTCAGACTCGATGATCATCACGATGTAGCGCCGCGAAGCGCCCATCGCTTTTAGAATTCCAATCTCACGTGTTCGTTCCGTAATGGTGGTGTACATCGCCAGCATTACCACCAGGGCGCTAACCACGGCGGCCAGTGCAACCAGCACCCGCAGAAAAACGCCGAGGTAGGGGATGCTCTTTTCCAGACTGCTGAATATCTCGCGCGTGAATTGAATCTTGTTGCCGGGCAACTGAGCGTCGATTCGTTTCGCCACTTCGACCTGCTGGTTGGGGTCTTTCAGCTTAATCAGGATGTAAGTACAACGGCCGGGCGACTCGAGGGCTTCCTGCAAAGCGGCTAACGTCATCTTGACGCGCGCTCCTGACTCGGGCGCGTAAACGCCAACGACCCGATACGGCTTGTCGCCAAATAATTTCAACGTGCTGCCGACCGCTAGTTTGTTATTGCGCGCCTTGGTCTCGTCAATAACGATCTCGTCAGAGGCGGTGGGTGGACGGCCGGTCTCTACCTGAATTTGGTTGACGCTCGCAAACGCATCCCACTCGACACCTTCAATTTGTTCAAACCCAAATCCGCGGCCGCCCTGGGAAACATAACGGACCACGGGCAAAGCTTCTTCCACTCCTTCAATCTGCTTCAAGTTATCAACGTACTTCGTGCTAAGGTTGGCAGTTGAAGCAGTCAACTGCATTGAGCCGGGCCGCGTGAAAATAATTTCAGCGCGCAGATTTGAAGCGCGTCTTTGCAGGTCGTTGGACATTCCACGAGCAAGCCCGGTAAAAAGCATTATCAGGCAGACGCCGAGCGCGACGCCTGCGACGCTGACCAGCGTTCGAATTGGGCGCTGGCGAATGTTGGAAGATACGAGATTATCCATGGGCTAAGCGGCGGTTGTTCAACGTCCGGCAAAAGTCCGATAACAATAAGCCATTTTTCGCGTGCTGCCAAAATCAGAGGCGATGATTGTCGCAACGTCATCTTGGGCTAAGCAAAGATCAGAAATGGACCGTCATTCAAATCGGCTAGTTGTCATCCTGCTTTGTATTTTGTTGCTGGTGGGGTTTGCTTTTCGCGTTAGCAGGTTGGGTGCAATCGGCTTTGCCGAAGACGAAGTAAACAAAGTCGACGCTGTAAGGGCCTACGAACACGGGGATATTAGCGCGAACGCTGAACACCCGATGCTGATGAAAGCAATGATGTTTGCATCAGTGCGAATCGCTCGCGCAATCAATACCGGTGGCCACGCGATTAGTGACGAAGTAGCCTTTCGCTTACCGAACGCGGTGTTCGGCGCGCTTACCGTCATTCCATTATTTCTCTTGACTGCTGCTTTTTTTGATCGCTGGACCGGACTACTGGCGGCTGCGTTCTGGAGCGTCGGCGTAAACGCAATCACGTACAACCGCATCGGTAAGGAAGACACGCTGTTGGTCTTCTTCATGTTATTCGCTTTCTATTTTTATCTGCGCGCCAAGCAGACTGACAGCCGCAAAGTTAAAGACACCCGACGCAACTATGTGCTCAGCGCGATTTCATTCGGCTTGATGCTCGCATCAAAATATTTCCCGCATTATTGGGGATTGAACGCGCTGTATCACCAAAAATTCAAAGTCAGAGACCGCCAACCGGGCGAACCGGGCGGCAGAGTTCCGCGGATTTTTTATGTAGCGATGCTAATCGCATTCCTCGTAGCGAACCCGCCGGTGTTGTTGCCACAAGTGTGGAATTATTTGAACGCTTACATGGGCGAAAAATTGTTGGTCCATACCGGCTATCTTTTTGCCGATCAGCTTTATAAGAACAACGTATCGCGCTCGCCGTTCTGGGGGACACCCATCTACTTCTATCTGGTTTTTATGGCTATAAAGATCCCACTAGCGGTGCTGGCATCTTTTCTTGCCGGCTTTATAGTTTCGCTTAAGCGTCGACGCGAAGCGGGTTATGCGTTCGTACTGTTTATGTTTTTGTTGTGGATCATTCCCTACTCGCTGTTCGGCGCGAAGTGGCTGCGTTACACGCTGTCGCTTATGCCATTTGTATATATGCTGGCGGCAGTTGGGACGGTTGCGATTGCCAAATTTATTTTTGGCCGCATTGGAAATTCGCCGGCGTGGCGTTGGGCGACTGTCGCCGCCATCACTTTAATTTTTGTGATAGTCCCGGCGTGGAAAGCTTACAAGGCGGCGCCGCATTACGCTCTGTATACAAACGCGTTAGCCGCAGACAAGGTGGGGTATTATTTTCCGCACGACGAGTTCTACGATGATGGCTTGCGTGAAGCGATCCAATTCGTCTGCGCGCAGGCGCCACCCGGCGCCATCATCGCGCATGAAACACCGGCGGCCACTCACTACTATTTGGAACGCTTCAATCGACTTGATCTAAATTCCAAGGCCATCTCGACGCCCGATTTTCAAATTCAAACTATAAATGGTCCGGCGTATATCATTGTGCAGCGCGGCCGCACTTATTATGAAAACCGCGACAAGCTGGCGTTGGTCCGCAGCACGTTTGCGAAGGTATTCGAGGTCCATGCAAATGGAATCGTAGCGGTTGAGATTTTTACGAACCAAGGGAGATAGGGAAGTTATGCAGGCAACTAAACGAGTTACGTTCATCACGCTGCTGCTGTTCAGTCTGATCCTGAGCGGTGTTCACTCCCAGAGCAATGCCGCATTACAACGCATTCAGGTGGTGATATTGGGGACCACCGACTTGCACGGCAACCTGTTTCCTCTCGATTACTACACCAATCGTGCTGAGAATCGCGGATTGGCAAAGATAGCCACCATAGTGCGGCAGGTGCGCAGCGAAAATCCGAATGTGATGTTGATTGATTCCGGCGACACGATTCAGGGCACGCCGCTCGAGTATTACCACAACAAGAAAAACAACACGCCGCCGGATCCGATGATGCTGGCGATGAACGAGCTGGCTTATGACTCGATGACAGTCGGAAACCACGAATACAACTTCGGCTTAAAGGTGCTCGAAAAAGCTCGCAGTGAAGCAAAGTTTCCCTGGCTGTCCGCCAATACATATAACAAGGGGACGACCGAAACTCATTATCAACCATTCATCATTAAAGAAATCGCCGGTGTTCGAGTGGCGGTACTCGGCTTAACTACACCAGGTATTCCGAATTGGGAGAACGTGCCCAACTATGACGGACTCGAGTTTCGCGATCCTTTGCCCGAGGCCAAAAAGTGGGTACCCCTTTTGCGGGGCCGGGAACATGCCGACGTCGTAGTTATCGCCATGCACATGGGATTGGAACAAGACCTCCGGACCGGCGAAGTCAATCCCGGCCAGGTGCAAAACGAAAACGAAGCGATCGCCATCGCCCAACAAGTTCCAGGCGTCGATGCGATCTTCATGGGCCATACACATCGCGACGTTCCCTCGGTAATAATCAACGGCGTGCAGTTGCTGCAGGCTAATTATTGGGGGCGGCATCTAGCGCGACTCGATCTCTATCTGGAAAAGGAGCCGCGCGGTTGGCATATCGTGGCGAAGTCCGCGCGAACGATCCCTGTCGATGATCGCGTAATCGCCGACAGCGCGCTGTTGAAAATAGGCGAAGCCTACGATCGCGAAACCCAGGCATGGCTTTCGCGGCCCATCGGCGATTCCGGCGCCGAACTGAGCGCAACCGAGGCGACTGTTCGCGATACGGCACTTCTGGATCTGGTGCAGCGCGTGCAGTTGGAAGCCGGAAATGCTGATGTCTCAATGGTCGCCAGCTTTAACGAAAAAGCTCGTATCGCAAAAGGCCCGGTCACGGTCCGCGATATTGCCGGGCTTTATATTTACGAGAACACTCTCGTCGTGTTGGAAATCACCGGGCAGCAACTCAAGGACGCACTTGAGCATTCGGCAAAATATTTTCGGCCTTATGAAGTGGGAAAATCGGCACCTCAGTTAGTCGACGAAAAAATTCCCAGTTACAACTTCGACATGGCCGAGGGCGTTTCATACACTTTGAACTTGACGAAGCCGTTTGGGCAGCGCATTGAGAATCTGGAGTTTCATGGCAAGCCGCTGCTGCCCGATCAGAAATTGCGATTAGCAACAAATAACTATCGCGTAAACGGCGGCGGTGGCTATGACATGTATAAAGGCGCGCCGGTTGTTTATCGATCCAGCCAGGAAATTCGTGAGTTGATCGTGGACTGGGTCGAGCGGCATAAGACGATTCCAACTGAACCCGACAACAACTGGAAACTGGTTTTTTAGAGTTGATTGAAAACCAAAACGGCAACCCGGGGGCGTTGGGTTGCCGTTTGGTATTTAACGATTAGCTGGTTGTGGGTTCGCTAATCGTGCGTGGGGAATCGTTACTGTCACGCGCCTACCGAAGCCGCTGCTGTCACCAGCGCGATGACAATTATTAGAGCCAACAACGAGAATCCTTTAAGAACTTCCTTTTTCATTTCTGCCTCTTACTGCGTTTGGTTGTGCTCGCCTTAATGCCATTCTTGTGCCGCAGGAATACTCGTGATTGCATTGCTCGTTTCATTAAGAAAAACGAGTCGCTTAGTTTCGTACAAGGTTCGATACCGGACCAGAACTCTATCTAACCAGATAGTCTGATTTGCGGTTTGGATAGCTGCGCGAGCTGTCCACAACCACCGGTCAATCCAACAGAGAACGCCCAGGACGAAATTACAAGCGGAGCGTTGCAAGCGGTCATGCCAGTGCCGGCTGGCCCTTTAAACAAAAAGCAATTGGCGATCGGTAATCGCAAATTGGCAGTGCTCCACCTTGCTCCGCCAGAGAGGTATGCGTAAACTTGCCGCGCCGAACTTCAGCTCACCAACTTCATGAACCCTCGACTAACAGCGATTGCAGGCAGACTGAAAGGCGCCGTTTTTTCAATCGAAGAGTTTCCGGTGGTAATCGGCCGCGAAACTGCCGCCACGCTGTGCCTGGCAGATTCGTCCGTGTCGCGCCGGCATTGCCAGATCGAACGCGAAGACGATCAAATCCTGATACATGATCTGGAAAGTCTGAACGGTACCTTTGTTAACGATGTGCCGGTCAAGAAACGCGCGCTACAGCACGGCGACCGCGTGCGCATCGGAGATTCACAGTTTCTCTTTCTGCTTCAAGACGGCGATACCGGCGCCGGCCCAACCAACATAAAGTTTGACGAAGCCCGCGTGATAAGCGGCTCGACGCTTCAGATCAAGTTTGATGATGCGCTCTATTTGATGGCCCGCGATCTAAGCGCGCTGATGAAGGTGAGCACGACGATCAACGCCATCCGCGGTGTTCAGGAGTTGCGCCAGACGTTGTTGGAGTTGCTGTTCGAAGTCATCCCGGCCGAAAGGGGCGCAGTCCTGCTGACCGCCGCGGGAGAAGATGAGCAGATGGAGTTTGCGTCGGTTTACGCGCTGCACCGCCTGCGTGGCCGCGATGAATCCATGCGCATCAGTCGCACCATTACTCGATCAGTTTTGGAACGACGCGAAGCAGTGCTGATTGCCAATCGCCAGCAGTCTGAGAGTCTCGAAGCAGAGAGTTTAGTAAGAGATCGTCCGCACTCGATTCTTTGCGTGCCGCTGATAATGTTGAATCGGCCCATCGGCGTTATCTATCTCGACACAAGTGATCCGGATGTCGAGTTTGATAAGGACCATCTGCAGCTGGTGACTGCAATTGCCGCGATCACAGCGGTTGCGATTGAAAACGCGCGGCACATCGAATGGTTAGTAAGCGAAAACCAGCGCCTGATCGATGACTTTAATATCGAACACAATTTGGTTGGTGAAAGTCCGGCAGTGCGCGAGGTGTTGCAGTTCATTTCCAAGGTGGCCCCGACCGATTCGACGATTTTGTTGTTTGGTGAAAGTGGCACCGGAAAAGAATTGGTGGCGAGGGCGATTCACCAAAACAGCAAACGCGCCAACAAACCATTTATGGCGGTGAACTGCGCGGCGCTTGCTGAATCATTGCTGGAAACGGAACTGTTCGGACATGAGAAAGGCTCGTTTACCGGCGCGCTGATGCAAAAGAAGGGAAGGTTGGAAGTTGCCGAAGGCGGCACGGTTTTTCTTGACGAGATTGGCGAGCTGTCACCCGTCCTGCAAGTGAAATTATTGCGCGTGTTGCAAGAACGCGAGTTCGAACGCGTCGGCGGCACAAAGCCTATCAAACTTGATATCCGCATTATTGCCGCGACCAATAAGAACCTTGAGGAAGCGGTGGCGCAGGGAAGCTTTCGGCAGGATTTTTACTATCGTCTGAATGTCGTCAGCATCGAGCTGCCACCATTGCGAAAGCGGCCTGAAGACATACGGTTGTTGGCAAACTACTTCGCGGCGCGTTACGGCCAAAAATGCAATCGCCGCGTGATTGGAATTTCGCCCGAAGCGCAAACGCGTCTGACGAACTACGATTGGCCCGGCAATGTTCGAGAGCTTGAAAATGCCATCGAGCGCGCGGTTGTGCTCGGCTCAACCGAAAAAATTCTGCCCGAGGATTTGCCCGAATCAATTTTGGAATCAGTGTCTGCAACCACCCAGCCGAGCACCAAATATCACGAGGCAGTCGTGCAAACGAAAAAGCAAATCATTCTGCGCGCGATGACTGAGGCGAAGGGGAATTACACAGAAGCGGCGAAGATATTAGGAGTTCATCCCAATTATCTTCACCGCTTGATTAGAAATCTGGATTTGAAGCGCGAGCTAAATAAATAGCCGCAGCTCCACAAACATTATTAAGGCCTTTCGACGGTTGCCGTCAAAACTACAGACGCCTGACCACGGCTTCATAACTGCGGACGCCGCCGGGTCTGCCGACGCCGACCAAAAATAAGGGGACTGCTCCAAGTGCAGCGTGTTGCAACTCATAAACGTTGTCGCCGAGCCTTGGTGCTGCTCCGGTCGCCTTGAACATCAGCGAGAAATTCTCACTGCCGCGAATGTGCTTCGGATTCTTCGATGTCGCCTTGAGATCGGTAACGTCAACCAGTTGAACATCAACTGAAGACGCACCTGCCTGCACGCGAAACATGCTGTTCAAGTGGGGAAGAAACGTCGCTTTCTTATAGATGTCCGTCCCGCCTTCGTCCGCTGCTCGTTTGAAAACACGCGCAGCCGTTGACGCAATAACATTTTTGCTAAGCGCCGGAATGCCGAGACTAAATCCAAAGATACCGGCAGTTTTTATGAATTGGCGTCGGTGTGTAGCCATTTCTTTATGCCTCCGAGAAATTTGGTCCGAATAGGACCTTGACTGAGAAAGGTGATCCGAGGTCGGCGCAGTCTATATTTTTCTTATTCAAAGTTGCAAGCAAAAAATCATGCATCTTTATTTCGAACTTTTTCTTGCAAAGAATTTTGCTTAGGTATATATTCCCGCCCTCGGATATCACCCGGCCGAAGGTTGAAAAACTCTGACGCGCTGATTTTTTAAGTTTTCAGCCATTTTTGCTTAGTCACTGAGAGCCACCTCCAATACCGCCGGATAAATACACTTTGGGCCGAGCTTAAACCTAATAGTTCCGTATAGAGGTCTTCGTGCAATTTCCCCCAACCTCGATCAGTTTGCGCATCGCCACGGCTGAAGACAACGCCTTCATGCAGATGGTTTACGCCGGCACGCGCGCCGACGAAATGGCTCTGGTCGACTGGAACGACGAGCAGAAAAGCGCTTTTCTGCAAATGCAATTCGAAGCGCAACGCACTTCTTACCTGCGCGAGTCTCCCAATGCACAATATTCGGTGATTTTGAGCGATGGAGTGCCCGCCGGCCGTCTGATTGTGGACCGGACGGACGATACTGTGCACGTGATTGATATCGCGCTGCTTCCCGCGTATCGAAATTTTGGCATCGGTAAATCGGTGCTGCTCGGCTTGCAGGATGAAGCTCGCGAGGCCAACAAAGCGGTGCGATTACATGTCGAGAATTTCAACCGCGCGTATCAGCTGTATGAGCGCCTCGGTTTCAAAAAAGTTGCCGAAGCTGGTTTTCATTGGCGGATGGAATGGAAGGCAGAGGCAGCTGACGTGGCCCAGGTTGCCTAACCAATCTTTAACAGAGGAACGCAATCATCGCTACTGTAGTGGAAAATCGACTGAGCCACCGGGATTTTGCTGAGCAGCTAAACAAAAACTTTACGCTCCAGCTTGAAGGTCGTGATCCTATCGAAATGGAGTTAGTCGACGTTTCAGAACTGCTGCTGACGTCGCAACAGGAAAGATTCGCGATCATTTTTCGAAAACCCGGACCGGAAGTGTTGCCCCAGCGAATCTATTCAGTTGCGAATGCTGACATCGGAATAACGGATCTGTTTTTGGTCCCAGTGAAACAGGAAAGCGACGCTGTGTACTACGAAGCTATTTTCAACCGCTTTGCTAAAAAGCCGGAGGTTGTTGCAGGCGTTACGTCTGCTGAGGAGGACAG
>DATENN010000248.1:0-13122 GCA_035275045.1 Pyrinomonadaceae bacterium | reverse complement strand
CACGACGAATATTCTTTTTATTTGCGGCGGCGCTTTCGTCGGCCTGGAAAAAGTTATCGAGAAGCGTTTGCGTAATAAATCGCTGGGATTTCAGGCGGAAGTCAAAACGGGCCGCCATCGGCACGCTGAAGCACTTGCCGCCGTGCAACCTGAAGACCTGATTCGATTCGGGCTTATTCCTGAGTTCGTTGGACGATTGCCCGTCTGCGGCGTTTTGCATGAACTGGACGAAGGCGCGCTGATTAAAATTCTCACTGAACCGAAGAACGCGCTCGTCAAGCAGTATCAACGCAAATTTGATTTCGATAACGTGAAACTCAAATTTACCGAGGACGCATTGAAGGCAGTTGCGCGCCAGGCAGTTGAACGTAAAGTTGGCGCCCGCGGCTTAATGATGATTTTGGAAGAGCTATTGTTAGACGCGATGTACACCTTGCCGTCGCAGAAGCGCGTTAAAGAGTTTGTGATCACCAGCGAAATGGTTGAACGTCATCGAGCGGTTCCGGGCGAGGGCTTGGCAGGCATCGACGGCGCTGCTGCCTAGTGGCATAGACTTTTAGTCTGTGCATACCCGGGTTACACAGACTGAGGCTTGTGCTACCTGTAGCGCCTGCCTCGGAAATGTTTTACAATTAGACATCTTTATTAAGGGGCGAGACGGCAGTTTAGGCGGCTCGCCTTTCTTGCAAGTATCCCCGGTTAACCGCGTTCAGTTCGCATTATGGAAGAATACTCAGACCGCACTCCTGCCGACGTCGCCTGGTACCCGATGGTGCCGATTCGCGACGTCGTGATTTTCCCCTTTACCAAAGTCGCGTTCAAAATCGGCCGCCCCGGGTCGGTCCGCGCGCTCGAACAGGCGCTGGCGTCTGATCGGACGATCTTTCTTGCTACCCAGCACGATGCCACGATCGATGAACCTGCGCCGGATCAAATTTACGGCGTCGGCACGTTAGGCCGGATACTGCAATCTCAGAAACAGGACAACGGACAAATAAAAGTCGTGGTCGAAGGCCGGGAGCGCGCCACGACGGTTCGCGTTGAAAACACTGACGGCGCATTTACCGCGCTGGTCAAACGCGCGCCAGTGGTGAATGAGGAAGGCACGCGCCTCGACGCACTCGTGCAAAAGATCGGCCAGTTAGTTGAACAACATCTGCGGCTTGCTCCGGAGGCGCAAACCGATGCGCTGCAAACGGCGCTGCGAAATCAGAACCCGTCACATCTCGCCGATGCACTGGCCTCGCAACTGAAGATTTCGGTTGAGGATAAACAGGGACTGCTCGAGTTATTCTCGTCCCAAGCTCGCCTGCAGCGATTGATTGAGTTGCTCGAGCTTGAGATCGAAAAACGTCAGCTCGATCGCACCATCCAGACGCGGGTGAAGCGCCAGATGGAGAAGGCGCAAAAAGAGTACTACCTCAACGAGCAGATCAAAGCGATTCATAAGGAACTCGGCCGCAAGGACGAAAAGGCCGAACTTGAAGAGCTGAAAAAGAAAATCGAAGAAGTGGGCATGACTGAAGAGGCCAAGACGAAGGCGATGCAGGAACTACATCGCCTGGAAGCCATGCCGCCCATGTCCGCCGAAGGAACTGTTTCGCGTACCTACATTGATTGGCTCGTCAGCGTGCCCTGGAAACAGAAATCAAAAGAAATCAAGGATCTGAGCAAGGCTGAAGAAGTCTTAAATGAGGATCACTTTGGTCTGGAGAAGATCAAGGAAAGAATTCTTGAGTATCTCGCGGTCCGGCAACTGGTAAAGAATCCGAAGGGATCGATTCTGTGTTTTGTTGGTCCGCCGGGAGTCGGCAAGACCAGCCTCGGGAAATCAATCGCGCGCGCCACCGGTCGCAAGTTCGTTCGCTTGTCACTGGGTGGAGTCCGTGACGAAGCGGAAATTCGCGGCCATCGTCGCACCTATATCGGCGCGCTTCCCGGCCAAATTATTCAGATGATGAAGAAGGCCGGCACCGTTAATCCCGTGCTGTTGCTCGACGAAGTCGACAAGCTTGGCGCGGACTTTCGCGGCGACCCGAGCGCGGCGTTACTCGAAGTTTTGGATCCGGAACAGAATCACACCTTTCAGGATCATTATCTCGACGTTGAATACGATCTGTCGAAAGTATTTTTTATCGCGACTTCCAATGTGTTGCACACGATCCCACCGGCTTTGCAGGATCGCCTCGAAATATTGCGACTCTCGGGTTATACCGAACGCGAAAAGCTGGAAATCGCTAAGCGACATTTGGTTCCGAAGCAAGCCGAGGCCAATGGCTTAAAGCTTGAACAAATCGATTTTACTGACGAAGGTCTGCTTGAAGTGGTTAGACACTTCACACGCGAGGCCGGCGTGCGCAATCTGGAACGCGAAATCGGTTCGTGCTGTCGCAAGCTCGCGCGCCGTTTTGTCGCCGATAGTTTGGCCGACGACCACAAGGAAACGGTCGATGCGGAACGCGTTCGCGAGATGCTGGGTCCAATCAAGTTTCGCCAACAGTCGATTGCTGCTGTCAGCGAAATCGGCTTGGCGACCGGGCTCGCCTGGACAGAAATTGGCGGTGAAGTTCTACAGATCGAAGCGACGCTTACTAAAGGCCGCGGCGGTGTCACACTAACCGGGAAGCTCGGTGACGTTATGCAGGAATCAGCGCAGGCGGCATTGACTTGCATCAAAGCCCGCGCGGAACGACTGGCAATGAGCGTCGACTTCATTCGCAAACGCGACTTGCACATCCATGTACCCGAGGGCGCGATCCCGAAAGATGGTCCATCCGCCGGAATCACCATAGCGACGGCGATGGCTTCGGCGCTCGCGCGCACGCCGGTGCGAAGAAATGTTGCCATGACGGGCGAAATCACGTTGCGTGGCCGCGTGCTGCCAATCGGCGGCGTCAAAGAAAAACTTCTCGCCGCTCATCGTCTGGGCATCGATACGATCATCATGCCTAAAGACAATGAAAAGGATTTGCCGGAAGTTCCGGAAGAGGTGCGTAATGCGCTCTGCGTCAATCTGGTAGAGACGATTGATGAAGTGTTGGCGCTCGCACTGGAGGACACCTGCCCGACCGACGCCGCCGCTGAAGAAGCGAAGACGCCGCCGCTGTGGACGCCGGAACCACCATCGCAAGGAATTCAAACCAGCTAGCAATCAACGCCTGTTGTAGCCAAAAACAGCGGCATAGACTTTAGTTTGTAAACAACCGGCAGACTGAAGTCTGTTCCACTCGTCGCGTTACGCAATACACGTGACGAAAGTCTGTGCCACTTTGGCCAACTAACTAAACCCCTGGAGGACGAGAATGAGCAAGTACGAAGAAGCCGATTTGATCCTGAAGCTGTACGACCTGCGTCGCGAAGCAACGATGCGCGATGCCCGCAACTGGATGTTCACGTTCAACCCGACGACGATTCAAGACGTCATCGAGGTTATGTTGAGCGAGCACAGTGGCCATTACCGCATGGTTGTTTCTTATTGGGACATGGCTGCTGCCATGGTTAACAATGGCGCCATCGATGAAAAGCTTTTCAATGAGACAAATGGCGAGCACCTGTTTGTATATTCAAAGATTTCGCATTTGCTTCCCGAGATTCGCAACCTGTTTAATAACCAGGAATTCCTGATGAATCTCGAGGTCTTGGTGAAACGTATTCCGGATCACGAACAGCGAATTACAAACATGCGCGAACGCATGAAGCGGTTTGCCGCCATGCGCGCCGAACGAGCGGCAAATGCGCAGGCCGCTGCGGCTACGACCTCAGCGTCGTAAGGTCGCAGCTTATGCGAATAACCAGCGCTGACTTCATAAAAAGCGCATTTCAGGAAAGTGACTGGCCGCGGGACCAACAACCCGAAATTGCTTTTATGGGCCGGTCGAATGTTGGCAAGTCCAGCATTATCAATTCCCTGCTTAATACACGCGGCCTGGCGCGAACGTCAAACACGCCGGGCCGCACGCAATCGCTGAATTTCTTTTCCATAAATAATCGCTTTCGGTTGGTTGATCTGCCGGGATTCGGTTATGCGCGCGTGCCTAAGTCGATCACAGCAGAGTGGGGAGCAATGGTGACAAGCTACCTTGCAAAGCGGGAACAGCTTGTGCTATCAATTCAACTCGTAGATTCGCGTCACGAACCCACAAAATTGGATATGCAGCTTCACGACTGGCTTGAGCACAGTGCCAAGCCCCGGTTAATAGTTGCAACAAAATCCGATAAGCTATCTAACAACGAATTGAAAACGAGTTTGCAACGCGTTCGCCGTGTATTTAACACTGCCGACGTGATACCGTTTTCAGCGAAAACGGGAAAAGGACGCGACGAAGTGTGGCGCATGATTGAAAAAGCGGTTGCTGTTTTTTGACCGGCACAACTTGATTCAAGAATTGGAATAGGTTATGAATGCTTTTCCAATTCAAAACGACTTTCGGAATTAAATTCTCAAGCCCCTTTTTGTTATCGCTTTCCAGGCCACGGATGGCATATTAGCTGGCATCAAAGAATTCCCTGTAACAATCATCGCGGTCAGGTTTTGCGTAATCGTTCTGCAAACACGTTATTGAAAGCTTCGCGAGTGTGACTGATGTCGTTCGCGAAGTTGAGCACGTCCAAGCCTCTAAACCCCAGAGCAACAATACGCCGGGAGTGATTTAACTAACGGCCTTTTAGGATTAATTGATATGTCACAGAGATCACGTTCACGCGCTTCAAGCGCAAACAATGATGACGACAACGGCGCAGTAGCGACCGCTGAAGCACCCGAAAGAGAAGGCCGGGAAGGTCGCGGCGGCAAGGACGAAGCGTTTCTTAATCTTGCCGATCTCAAGGAGATGTCGATCTCCAAATTGACCAACATCGCGAAGGGCATGGACGTGCCCGGCGCCACCGGCATGCGCAAGCAGGAACTCATCTTTAAGGTGCTCGCGGCGCAGACCGAAAAGAGTGGTCTGATTTTCTCGGAGGGCGTGCTGGAAACGTTGCCGGATGGTTTCGGTTTTTTGCGTGCTCCGGAATACAACTACCTGCCCGGGCCGGACGACATTTATGTTTCGCCGTCACAAATCCGCAAGTTCGATCTGCGCACCGGCGACACTGTAAGCGGCCAGATTCGGCCGCCGAAAGAAGGTGAACGTTATTTCGCGCTGATTAAAGTCGAGGCGATCAACTTCGAATCTCCCGACCAGGCGCGCGAAAAAGTTTTCTTTGACAACCTGACGCCTCTTTACCCCGACGAGCAACTTCGCATGGAAGTTACGCCGGAAAATCTATCGGCTCGCGTGATCGATTTAGTCACGCCGCTTGGCAAGGGACAGCGCGGCTTGATCGTCTCGCCGCCACGCACTGGTAAGACCATGCTGTTGCAGGCGATCGCTAATTCAGTTACGCAAAACCATCCGGAAGTTACGCTGATCGTTTTGCTGATCGACGAACGGCCTGAAGAAGTAACGGACATGCAGCGCTCAGTGCAGGGCGAGGTGATTTCATCGACCTTTGATGAGCCGCCCACGCGTCACGTTCAGGTTGCCGACATGGTGATCGAGAAAGCCAAGCGCCTCGTTGAACACAAACGCGACGTCGTGATTCTGCTCGACTCGATTACGCGTTTGGCCCGTGCGCACAATGCGGTAGTGCCACCCAGCGGCAAGATTCTTTCCGGCGGTATTGATTCAAATGCACTGCAACGTCCAAAGCGTTTCTTTGGCGCTGCGCGCAACATTGAAGAAGGCGGATCTTTGACGATCATCGCCACCGCACTGATTGATACCGGGTCGCGTATGGACGACGTGATCTTCGAAGAGTTCAAGGGTACCGGTAACTCCGAAATCCATCTCGATCGGCGTTTGAGCGACAAGCGTTTGTTCCCGGCCATCGACCTACAGCGTTCCGGAACACGCAAGGAAGAACTGCTGATCAACAAAGAGGACCTGGCCCGCATCTGGGTCATGCGGCGCGTTTTGAATCCGCTTTCCCCCGTTGAGCAAATGGAAGTAGTGCTTGAGCGTCTTGAGAAGACCAAGACCAACGCGGAGTTTCTCGCTTCAATGCAAACTTAGTCGGGTCAAGGCAGCAGGATGAACCACGCATGTCCGTCTGCCTTTTGTAGTTCGTGCCTGGACTTCGCCTTCTATTCCTTCATCGTTCCCCTTCCCCGCATTTCCCTGATGCGCATAGCGATTCTTTCATCTGAAGCGGTGCCGTTCGCGAAAACGGGCGGTCTTGCGGACGTGGCCGGCGCCCTTCCGAAGGCGCTCGTTACGCAGGGCATCGACGCTCGCCTGATTCTGCCGCTACATCAACAGATTGATCGCTCGTTGCTGGCGCCTTCGCCTATAGAAGACGTGATGGTTGACTGGCGCGGGCGTGTTTCGGCGGTACGAGTTTTCCAGAGCGATGCTGCCGGCGCGCCGGCGTATCTGATAGAAGCTGGTTTGTATTTCGATAAACCTTCGATCTATGGATACGCAAACGATCACGAACGTTATGCGTTCTTTTCGCGCGCCGCTTTGGCCTTGCTGAAGAAGTTGGAGTGGCAGCCAGACGTGGTCCATGGCAATGACTGGCCGTGCGGATTCGCCATGTCCGAGATGAAAGCCCGCCAGCGTCACGACGAGTTCTTCAGCCAAACGAAAACCGTATTTTCGATTCACAATCTCGCGTATCAGGGAGGGTTCGATCCCAACGATTTGTGGTGGATGGGATTCGGCGAGCCGCCTGAACGCGATGACTTCATGTTGAAGGGCATGGCCTCTGCGCTGAAAGCCGGACTGGTTGCGTCAGATTCATTGTCCACGGTAAGCCCACGCTATGCTCAGGAAATACAGACACCCGAGCAAGGGGCCCGCCTCGATTGGTTGCTGCGACCGCGCCGGGATCGCTTAGTAGGAATCACAAACGGCGTGGACTATGAGTTGTGGAACCCGGAAACGGATCCGCATATTGCCGCTAATTATTCTGCAGACGAGCTGACGGGGAAGCTCGAGTGCAAACGCGATCTCTTGCGCCGCTTTGCTTTGCCGGAACATTTGGACCGCCCGATCATCGCCATAATCTCTCGTCTGGTATCGCAGAAAGGCTATGACTTAATAAGGCAGCTCGCTAATCAAATCCTGCAGACCGGATCGTTCTTCATCGCCCTCGGTGCCGGCGCGAAAGAGTACGAAGATTTTTTGCAGAGTTGGCATGATCGTGCGCCGCGGCAGGTTGGTATCTACAAAGGATATGCGGGTGAGCCGCTAGCCCATCAAATTGAAGCGGGCGCTGATATTTTCCTGATGCCGTCGCAATATGAACCGTGCGGCTTGAACCAGATGTACAGCATGCGTTACGGAACGGTGCCCGTGGTGCGCGCTACGGGAGGTCTGGACGACACGGTGCAGAATTTCAATCCGCAGGACAATACCGGAAATGGTTTTAAGTTTCACGATTACAACGCCGGAGCGCTGCTTGAAAAAATACGCGAAGCCCTTTACTTTTATGGCAAGCCCGAAATCTGGCAGCGGATTCAACTGAACGGTATGACCCAGGACAATTCCTGGGAAGCCGCCGCTCAGAAGTACGTTGGTATGTATAAGCAAGTGGTTGGCGCGCAGTCCGAGGTCACCGCAGTGTGACGTGGCACAGACTTTAGTCTGTGTAGGCGAAGTAACTGGCACAGACTTTAGTCTGTGTAGCGCCGATTTCAGTTTGACGAAGTAAGTGGCACAGACTCTAGTCTGTGTAGCGCCGATAAATTCAGTTTGGCGAAGTGGCACAGACCTTAATCTGTGTATCACCCGATAAATTCAGTTTGACGAAGTAAGTGGCACAGACTTTAGTCCGTGTATCACCCGATAAATTTAGTTTGGCGAAGTAAGTGGCACAGACTTTAGTCTGTGTAGCGCCCGATAAATCAGTTTGGCGAAGTAAGTGGCACAGACTTTAGTCTGTGTATTGCCCGATAGATTCAGTTTGACGAAGTAAGTGGCACAGACTTCAATCTGTGCGAATCAATAAGCACAGACTCGAGTCTGTGTCACTACAGGAGAACCAGGATGAACGATCAAGTAACTGAAGTAAGTGACAGCAGTTTTGAAAAGGACGTCTTGCAGTCTGACAAACCCGTGCTGGTGGACTTTTGGGCAGCATGGTGCGCACCCTGCCGCATGCTTGCACCTACCGTCGACGCGATTGCTGAAAAGTACGCCAGCAACGCGCGCGTCGTGAAGTTAAACGTTGATGACAATCCCTCAATCTCGCAACGTTACGGAATCAAGGGCATTCCCACCCTAATTCTTTTCAAAGGCGGCAAGGAAGAAGAACGAGTAGTCGGCGCGACTTCCAAAGAAGCCATCTCGCGCATGATCGATAAGCACGTCACCGGGGCGGCGACTGCGTAGATTCCGAGAACTAATGTTGTTTCGTCTGTTGTGTGTTTTGAACTTTGAACTTAGTTCTTAGTTCTTTGTAGTTGGGTCTGGCGTAGTCGGCGTTACGTCACAAAGAAGTCAAAGTACAAAGTACCAAGTTCAAAGATCGGCCCTCTTCGGATCGATGTCGAAAATCATCGTAGTCATCGGCGCCCAGTGGGGCGATGAAGGAAAAGGCAAGATCGTTGATCTGCTTGCCGAACATTTCGACATCGTCGCCAGATATCAGGGCGGGCACAACGCCGGCCACTCTGTTCAGGTCGGCGACCAATCGTTCGTGCTACACCTCTTGCCATCCGGCATCGTGCATCGCGGTAAAACTTGCGTGCTCGGTAACGGCATGGTGATCGATCCAAAAGCTTTTTTTGAAGAAGCGGATCGGCTGATGGCCCAGGGCATTGAGGTTTCCCCCGAGCGGGTCAAGATCAGCTCGCGCGCTCATCTAATTCTTCCGTACCATCGTGCGCTGGACCACACCAGCGAAGAGCGTCTCGGTAATGAAAAAGTAGGAACAACGCTGCGCGGTATCGGACCCGCTTATGAAGATAAAGCCGGTCGCCGAGGGATTCGCACCGCCGACGCGCTGGTGCCCGAGGTGCTGCGGTCACGCATCGAACGAAATCTCGAAGACGCCAATCGAATCATCGAAGCGTACGGCGGGCAGAAGTTGGATGCGCAACAGATTTTTGACGAGACTTCGCAACTGGCCGAACGTCTGGGCGCTTTTATCAGTGACACGACGCATTATCTGAACGTCGCTGCCGGCAGTGGCCGTTCGATACTACTCGAGGGCGCGCAGGCAACGCTGTTGGACGTGGACCACGGCACGTATCCATTTGTTACTTCTTCCAGCACGATCGCGGGGGGCGCGATTGTTGGTTCGGGACTCGCGCCTAATCGTTTGACGGGCGTCCTTGGAATTGTTCGCACGTATACGACGCGCGTGGGCGAAGGTCCATTCCCGACCGAAATGCTTGCAGGCGAAGCTGAAATGGGCCAATTGATTCGCGAACGCGGGCGCGAATACGGAGCCTCGACGGGACGCCCGCGCCGGTGCGGTTGGTTCGATGCATTCGCTACTCGCTACGCAGCGGAGATCAACGGCTTTACTTCAGTGGCATTGACGAAGCTGGATGTTTTGGATGCGCTCGAAGAAATCAAGGTGTGCGTCGGATACAAGTTGGATGGACGCACTTGTGAATCACTACCCGCCGTGTCGCAAGACCTGCGACGCATTGAACCGGTGTATGCAACTTTGCCCGGTTGGCAGACATCGACGGTAGGGACGACGGAATTGAGTTCCCTTCCCACCGAAGCACGCGCGTACGTTGATTTTCTTTCGGAAAAGATCGGCGTCGAGATTGGATTGATTTCGACTGGTCCCGAACGATCGCAAACGATCGTGGTCAAGGATTCCGCCGTGGGGCATTGGCTTAATGACTAAGTCCAAGGTCCAAGGTCCAAAGTCCAAGGTCCAAAGTCCAAGGTCCAAGGTCCAAAGTCCAAAGTCCAAGGTCCAAGGTCCAAAGTCCAAGGTCGACAGCCAATGACTTTCAAAGCGAATCAGGGCAGTACCACCACGCCGTACCGAGTGGGTTTCTATAGATGCCCGCGCGCAGCGCGTCGAGTCCAAATGACAAATGAGAAATCTCAAATGATATATGGAAAATGATCAGTGCTGCGTAATGAGTTTGAAAATTCGCCAACTTGAAACTTTGAACTTGAAACTTTAAACTCAGAAAAAATTGTGGGCCGATAGCTCAGTCGGTAGAGCAACTGGCTTTTAACCAGTGGGTCGCAGGTTCGAGTCCTGCTCGGCTCAATTCCCCTTTCCCCGGTTTCCCATTCCCCGGTTCGCTTGCTCCTAAACTGGAGACGTGTTTCACCGCAAGGCGCGTTCGGCGGCTGAGTCGCGATCGCTCTGAGCTTCTTCAATTAAACAGCTACCTGGTTTGGCGCGAACCTGGCGGCGAGCGGACTGCGATCGAGCGAATGAAATTAAATAGAAGCAAATTGTTTTTGGCGATCATGCTGCTTGCCATCCCGGCCGTCGCTTTTGCTCAAGGTGGTCCACCGATGATCACGGACGACACCGGCACAGTCCCAAAGCATCACTTCGAGATCAATACGGCATTCACCCTCGAAGTTGGCGAAGACGGCCGCCTGTGGGGCACGCCACTGGTTGACTTCAACTACGGCACCTCAAACAACACTCAGCTCAAAATCGAGATACCCTACCTTGTGCTGCACAATAATGGTCAGCCCGCGGTTCGCGGTTTGGGCAATACAAATATTGGAGTGCGCTGGCGATTTCGCGATGGCGACGAAAAAGGGCGGTTGGCTCTCTCCTTATACCCGCAGATCGAGTTCAATACGCCGGGCTCACCGGCTCGAAAATTAGGCATCGTCGATCGGGGACCGGAATTCCTGATGCCGCTACAGTGGGAAATGCATTGGGGCAAGACCGGCGTGAATGGCGACTTGGGTTACCGGGTAAAGCGCGGCGACGACGAGATGATTTACGGCGTTCTGATCGGACGTGAGTACACGCGGTTTGATCTGTTGGCGGAGATCCACGGCGGCGGGTCCACCCGACATCTTAAGGACAACGAAGTGGTCTTCAATTTCGGTACTCGTGTACCGCTTAACAAGCATGCGACCTGGATAATGTCGGCCGGCAGAAGTGTCAGGCCGGGTCACGATCCGCGCTTTGTCGGTTATGCCGGAGTGCAGTGGTCATTTTAGGAGGAAGAACATGGTTGATGAAAAAGAAACTGCGTCGTGGGTGGCTAAGGTTCCTGAGGCCACACTGGTCTTTTGGATCATCAAGATACTCTGCACGACCATCGGCGAAACCGGGGGCGATGCTTTCACCATGTCTTTCCTCGGCGAAACTACGAGCGAGGCGAATCCGAACGGCTACTTGATAGGCACATGCGTTTTTGCCGTCATCTTTTTTATCGCCGTAGCAATGCAGATCAAGGCGAACAAGTTCCACCCGTTTCTTTATTGGTTTACGATCATCGCCACCACTACAGTGGGCACGACCCTCGCTGACTATCTAACGCGTGCCAACGGTCTCGGCTACACGTTCGGCTCCGCGCTCCTACTCGCCTGTGTTATTGCGTGCCTGGTCGTTTGGAAACTTTCCACGGGCACCATCGACATCGCAAGCGTTCGCTCAGCGAAAACTGAAATGTTTTACTGGCTAACCATCATGTTTTCGCAAACGCTTGGCACGGCACTGGGCGATTGGTTCGCCGATACCGCGGACTTGGGCTACCTCGGTGCAGCAGGTGTGTTCGGCGCCGGGCTTCTCGTACTCGCTGTGATTTACTACCTGACAAAGGCGTCGAGGCCGATCCTCTTCTGGATCGCTTTCATCTTAACGCGTCCACTAGGCGCAGTCGTCGGCGACTTCCTGGATAAGCCGCACGCCCAGGGCGGATTGGCGTTGAGTCGGTATGTCGCGACCGCGATACTACTTGTCCTGATAATCGGAGCGATACTTATCTTTCCGCAGCGCCCTGCTCAAGAAGCTCATTAGTTGTTGCTTTGGACTTTGGACTTTGGTCTTTGGGCTTCGGTCTTTGGGCTTCGGTCTTTGGGCTTTGGACCTTCGTCTTTGGTCTTTGAGCACAGCGCGCGGAGCGCGCGTCAGCATAAAGCCTGGGGCGTAAGGCCCAGGTAAAGTCCAAGGTCCGAAGTCCAAGGTCCAAAGTCCACGCATAGCCCGCGAAGCGGCGGCAGTATCAAAGGTAAGCGTTCATCGTAGTCAATTGCATTAGCTTTTAAGAATTGGAAGAACTCGCTTCTAAAGCTAATACGCTGATGATGTTCCTTTTGCCGCGCGATGTAGTTCCTCACGTCTGCAACGTTTGATTGACTAACCGTAAAAGCGCCGTAACCTCGTTACCATGAGAAGTCTTCCAGGTCTGGAAAGACATTATGCATCCAGCCACTGGCATTTGATTTTAGGTCGCGCAACACATCGGATACAGACCGGTCTGGACGTAACTTCGCCAACAGATGTAGATGATCCGATGTGCCGTTGATTCCCAGTGGTATGCCGCCGACACCCCGGATTATTCAACCGATGTAATCGTAGAGGCGCGGTTCATCCTCAAGTCTGACGATTGGGCGTCGATCCTTCGTTGAAAAGATGATGTGATAGAGCAAATTTGTGAACGATTGGGACATGTCGTTTCTCCTGTCGCACGCTTCGCGCGCTTGGTCGTGAGATCCACACGTATACCTGGGGCCTACGCCCCAGGCTTTATGCTGGCCGCCTGCTTCGCAGGCTGCAATTCAAACTAAGTTGAGTTAGGAAGAATACGGAACGAGTTGCCGCGATGGGCCCTGTTCGGATTTATGCAAGAAGTTCGGTTTAGCTCGTTCGCTTCGCGGACTTTACAAATCTTCTTGCATCGCGTGCGCGCAATAATTCGATATTGATCAATGGTTCAGTGGGGGATCACATCGAGAGCCCGCGCAGCGGGCGGTAGCATAAAGCCTGGGGTTGAGCGCAGCGAAACCCCGGGAACGCGTCGTTGAAAACATCGAGAGCCCGCACAGCGGGCGGTAGCATAGAGCGCGGGCTGGAGCAGCGAAACCCCGGGAACGCGTCATCGAAAACATCGAGAGCCCGCGAAGCGGGCGGTAGCATAAAGCCTGGGGCGTAAGCCCCAGGATCAGAGCCCATAAATGAGTCGGAGCC
>DATENN010000247.1:0-5293 GCA_035275045.1 Pyrinomonadaceae bacterium | reverse complement strand
TTAACGGTAATCAACCCTTTGATTTTCTTGTCATCATCGACGACCAGTAATTTTTCAATGCGGTGTTTTTGCAGTACCGCCTTTGCCTGCTCCAGCGTAGTGCCGACGGGAACGGTAACCAGCGGCTGCCGAGTCATTACTTCAGAAACCGGAATCTCGAAACGAGTTTCAAACCGCAGATCGCGGTTGGTGATGATGCCGACCAGGTGACCGTCTTCGTCGACGACGGGCACGCCGCTGATATGAAACCGCTCCATGACCTGAAGCGCTTCCCGCACCGGTTTGGTCGGCAGGATGGTCACAGGATCCACAATCATTCCGGATTCGGAGCGCTTTACCTTGTCGACTTCTTCAGCCTGGCGTTCGACGCTGAGGTTCTTATGGACCACACCGATGCCGCCTTGCTGAGCGATGGCGATCGCCAGTGCAGCCTCGGTGACAGTGTCCATGGCGGCGGAGCAAAGCGGAATTTGCAAACGAATGTTTCGCGTAAACTGCGTTGAGGTATCGGTCTCTGCCGGCAAAACGTCCGAACGTGCGGGCAAAAGCAGTACGTCGTCGAACGTCAGGCCTTCAATAATGTCCGTTGAAATCATAAGTAATTAATGTTCCTCCAAAGCTAAAACACAAAGACCCGCCGAAGCGGGTCAAACCTTTTTCATGTTGCATCGCGTACGAGCGGAGTCGCTGCGCGATGACGCGATCTCTGTAATAAAGACAAAGTTATTCCTGCCAAAAATCTTCGCAACCAACTTTCCCATCGAATGCCAAGTCTGATTGCTGCAATGCAACCACGATCTCATTTACGACTGGCCTTGTATTTTCAACAGCGCGCCGCTGGTTCCATTTGATGACCGCCAGCGCGATCGCAGTCAGTATCGCGAGTATCACCGCGGCCAAAATTACCGTTAAGATCGGCGAACGAGTGGCCGGCGTATCCGTATAAACCTTTGAGTGAAAAGGTGTGCTACCGACTTCTTCACCTTCGTCGCCCTGGTCGCGCATAAAACGCGTGTACGCATCGACTGCTTCCTTTTCATCATAGCCGACATAGCGCGCGTAGGCTTTAACGAAGCTGCGGTTGAAGATCCCGCCCGGCAGCCGTTTGTAATCGTTGGTTTCTATTGCTTCGAGATAGCGCACCGAAATGCGCGTCTGATCGGAGATTTCACGGAGGGGAATCCCGCGCTGTTCACGCGCGAGTCGCAACTGTTCGCCGATAGTTGCTGCCATCACCAGTTCGCGTGCGTCCTTAGCCCGTCGGGTGGTGAGCGCCTCTGCCAATCGTGCACTTGAAATCGAGCTGTGCTGGAGTAAGAGGCGGCTTAGTTAATCTCGAAAGATCAACCGAACAATTTCCGCGAATATATCTTGCGCCAGTAAACGGTGTCAAACCATAGAGCTTGTCTTGATTCTTCTGCCGCGCGGTGATAGGTTGGCGCCAGAGACTAACAACTCGACTTTAATTTCTACAACGAGAAAAGTGAGGAACCAAGAGATGCCTCTAGAAGCACTCGGAATGGTGGAGACGAAGGGGTTTGTCGGCGCCGTTGAGGCCGCGGACGCGATGGTCAAAGCGGCGAACGTTCAGTTGCTCGGCAAAGAGTATATCGGGGCCGGTTACGTGACGATTTTTGTGCGCGGCGACGTGGGCGCGGTCAAGGCTGCGACCGACGCGGGCGCAGCAGCCGCACGCCGAGTAGGCGAGTTGATTAGTGTGCACGTCATTCCTCGTCCGCACGCGGAAGTTGAGCGAGTTTTGCCGGTCGACGGCCGCACCGGTTTGAGCCCCGACGAACGCGCATTACAGGGCGGCGCGCGCGGACAATTGGGCCAGGGCGAAGGCCGCTCGTTACAAGCGGGTTCGCGCGAAACCAGTAAAGAACGCGCGCGGTGATTTGCGATTGCCGGTTGCCAATTGCCAATTGTCGATGGAAAAAACAATCGGAAATCGGAAAAGAAAATCGGCAATGGCGCGGGAGGTTGTTATGTCCACAGACAAAGATCTTGTGTCAGTACAACAAGCTCGGGATCTGGTAGACGCGGCGCACAAGGCGCAAGCCGAGATCGTTAAATTCGATCAGGCGAAAATTGATCGCATCTGCGAAACGATGGCCAAGGCGGCGTTGCGCGAGGCAGCGCGACTCGGCGCCATGGCGGTCGAGGAAACGGGCTACGGCGTTGCCGATGACAAGCGTGAGAAGAACCGTTTCGCCGCTGAAGATGTGTGGAACTACTTTCGTGGCTTGCGTACCGTGGGTGTTGTCTCTGAATCAAAAGACGTTGTAGAAATTGCGAGTCCGCGCGGTGTTGTGGCCGCGATTATTCCTTCCACCAATCCAACCTCGACGGCAATCTTCAAAGTTCTGATTGCGATCAAATCGCGTAACGCGATTGTGCTATCCCCGCATCCTTCAGCGGCAAAGTGCATCAATGAAACGGTCCGCGTCATGCGCGAGGCCGGCATTAAGGAAGGTCTGCCCGGTGAAGCGATCGGCTGCATGACCACCGCGACGATTGAAGGCACAGAAGCGTTGATGAAGCACAAGCAAACCGCTGTCATTCTTGCGACTGGAGGTATTGGTTTGGTGCGCGCCGCGTATTCGTCGGGCAAGCCTGCGTTTGGTGTAGGCCCCGGGAATGTCCCGGTTTTCATAGAACGATCGGCTGATGTACCGAAAGCGGTGCAGGATATTTTGACGGGCAAAACTTTCGATAACGGAACGATTTGCGCTTCGGAGCAAGCGGTGGTCTGTGATGCGCCAATTGAAGCCGCAGTGCGTGAGCAATTCAAGGCACAGGGCGCGTACTTTTTGTCCGCCGTAGAAGCGGATCAGTTAGGAAAGATCGTTGCCACGCCGCAGCGTTCACTTAATCCCGGCATTGTCGGCCGTGGTGTTCAGGTCATCGCAAATTTGGCTGGTCTAAATGTGCCGCAGGGTACTCGCTGCCTAATTGCTGATGTCGGCGGTGTGGGCCGCGATTTTCCGCTCTCGATGGAAAAGCTTTCTCCGATTCTGGCGTTTTATGTGGCCGATGGAATCGCACAGGGTGCGCAACGTAGCTACGAAATTTTACGTTACGGCGGTATGGGCCACACGGCCGGGGTGCACACCCGTTCGCGCGAGGCGGCGGTCCGCTTCGGCGGCGAGATGCCAGCCTCACGCGTCACCGTTAATACACCGACGACGCATGGAGCGATTGGATTCTCAACCGCATTACCGCCATCGATGACACTCGGGTGTGGCTCGTGGGGTGGCAATGTTACGTCGGATAACGTTTCACCGTTGCACTTGATGGACATTAAACGCGTCGCCTTTGAGACACGACCGGTGAAAAGCGTACGCCCGGCGGTTTCAACCTCCACGGTGAGCATGCCCGCGCCGACACGCGCTCCACAGCGTCCAGCGGCACCTGTTGCCGCAGCGGGTTCGAGCCCAGGCAAGATTAATCGTGAAGAGATCGCCGCGATTGTCGATCGCTTCCTGGCTGGACGAGAACCGCAACCGGGTACCGCGCCACCCGCGCAAACTAAATCGGCCGAAGCAGAAGCGGGCAGCATGTATTCGGCGCCGCCGCAATCTTCCGGACGGCCCGCGCCAACCGGCAACGGCAATACGAGTGAACGTCGTGTCGCGCCGCAGGCTTCGTCGAATGGACATAAGGCCGTGGATTTTGTAAGTGAAGATGACGTGCGGCGCGCAATTCAAAAAGGCGAGAAGATTTACATCACGCCGAAAACAATTATTACGCCAGCGGCGCGCGATATTGGCGAACCCGCTGAAGTGTTTGCGAAAACATAAGGCTTGTAAAATCGTGAATCGTAAATCGTAAATAGCAAAACAAATTACGAGGAATTGCTGTTCGCGAGTGCGCTTTTAACTGTTCACGATTAACGATTTACGATTTACTAGACATGTTCTTAGGAAAAGTCGTCGGCACAGTTTGGTCCACCAAAAAGAGTCCGGACCTTGAAGGCATCCGGTTCCTGGTGGTGCATCCATACGACTTGGATAAAGAACCGACGCGGAACATCGTCGTGGTTGCGGACCGTCTCGGCGCCGGAACAGGCGAAATGGTTATTTGCGCCTACGGTAAGGCCGCGCGATCTGCGATCGGCGATCAGGACATGTCAATCGAAGCGGCAGTAGTCGGCATCGTGGACCGCGTCGACATCAGTGACACGGCTTCGGAAGAAATGCGCGCCGCAGCCGTAAAGCTCGCGCGCGACAATGGGCAGCGCTAGCATTGCCAATTGCCGAATGCCGATTTCCAATTGTTTCGCTGCCGGGATCTTATACAGAAATCTTCGCGCGCTGATTTCGAACATACAATCGGCAATCGGAAATCGACAATCGCAAATTTTTAGATGGCTAATGAAGATCTGATTTACCGGTTGACCACCGCAGTTTACAACCGCCTCGGCACCGGCGCCGACGAACAAACGGTCGAGCAACTGGTTACTGAGCTGTATCACACGGTGGAACCTTTTCTGGGTACGAACGGTTCGTCTTTCTCCTCCTTTTCATCCCCGCCGGCAAACAGCATAAGCACCGCCCAGACACGTGAAGGTTCGGCTGATCGCATGATCATTTCAGTCTTCGGCGTCGATCATCCGGGTATTGTCGCCGGTGTATCGCAGATACTGGCGGCGGCCGATTGCAGTATCGTCGATATCAATCAGACCGTAGTTCAAGGCAAGTTCGCGATGGTGATAATTGCCAACACTAGTCGCGCGCGTGAAAGTGCGAATGAGTTGAAGGATCGGTTGCGTCGCGAGGGGGAGCAGCTCGGCGTCCGCATCTATGCCCAACGCGAGGATCTGTTCAACGCAATGCACCGAGTCTAGTGAATCGTGAATCGTGAATCGTAAATCGTGAATCGTGAATCGTAAATCGTGAATCGTAAATAGTGAATCGTGAATCGTGAATCGTGAATCGTAAATCGTAAATATTGAATCGGAAGATGAACTGGACTGCACCAGCGAATGGATCTAGCCGTACTCCGCGACAAGCCAAAGCTTGTCGGACAAGATAGTCTCTACTATTCACGATTCACTATTTACGATTCACGATTCACTATTCACGATTCACGATTTACGATTTACTTCCATTAATGTCTGAACCTGCAATTGCCCATCGCTGCCCTTCCTGTGGCGTCGCCATTCGCGACCAGGCGTTTTTTTGCCCGCAGTGCGGCAAGCCCCTGGAGCGACAATCCGATTTGAATGCGACGATCGGCGTAACAGACTGGAACGCCACGGTCGTCGAGGCCGCGCCCGTCGAAGTTACAA
>DATENN010000246.1:0-9245 GCA_035275045.1 Pyrinomonadaceae bacterium | reverse complement strand
CGTGCAACGAGCAAATCACGATCCGTCCGATACATGGGATCCGGTCACCGACTACGCAATGATGTCTCGCAACGTGCGTGGCTTTATGAGTTTGTTCTACAGCGACAAACCGGTGATCTGTAAAGTTCACGGGTTCTGTGTTGCGGGTGGTACGGACATGGCACTCTGTTCTGATCTGCTGATCATAGAAGACACAGCCACGATCGGATATCCACCCGCGCGCGTCTGGGGTGTACCGACCACCGCGTTGTGGGCTTATCGCATCGGGCCCGCGCGGGCCAAGCGTTTGTTATTCACAGGGGACAGCTTAAGCGGTAAACAAGCGGTCGAATGGGGACTCGCAAACGAGTCTGCGCCGGCAGTCGAATTGGATCAGCGATTCGAAAGTTTGTTACAACGCGTCGCGTTGGTGCCCATCAATCAATTGGTCATGATGAAACTGTTGCTAAATCAGTCGCTGCTGAACCAGGGGCTGGCAACAACGCAAATGCTGGGAACGCTGTTTGACGGCGTGGCGCGCCATACCAAAGAAGGTTACGCGTTTCAGCAGCGCGCTGCCGAAGCAGGCTTTAAGCAAGCGGTCAAAGAGCGCGACGAACCATTCAACAGTGCATTGAATAAATCGAGCGAGAACTAAATCATCTCCCATTCACCCAAGCCGCTTTCGGAGAAACAAATGGTCTTCAAAAGTCCTCACACGCCGGTGAACATTCCCGATCAAAGCATCACTGACTATGTCTTACGCAACGCCGAGAGTCTCGGCGATAAACCTGCGCTCATCGATGGACCAAGCGGTCGTAGTTACTCGTACGCCCAATTGCCCGGTCTAATCTCTCGGCTTGCAGCGGGTCTGCGAAGTTTGGGGTTGAAAAAAGGAGAAGTGTTCGCGATCTATAGTCCGAACCTCCCTGAGTTCGCGCTGGCATTCCATGCGGTAGCAACGTTAGGCGCGGCGACGACGATGGTTCCGCCTCTTTTCACCAATGATGAGATCATCAAACAACTCAAGAATTCAGGGGCTAAGTATTTGCTTACCGTGCCACAATTGGCAGATACCGCGCAGTTGGTTGCGCGGGCCGCCGGCATCAGCCAACTGATGATAATCGGCGGTGCGCCAGGCTTTGTTTCGTTCAGTTCATTGCTCGCGGAAACGCCGTTGCCGGATCCGCCATCGATTGATGCTGCGGTCGACTGCGCAGCGCTGCCTTACTCAAGCGGCACGACGGGATATCCAAAGGGCGTAATGCTGACCCATCGAAATCTGGTAGCGATGTTACGTCTGATGGAAGCGAACCAGGCATTCACGCGCACAGATACGATGATCTGCGTTGTGCCGATGTACCACCTCTATGGCTTGCACATTGTCGTCAATCTCGGCCTCAGTGAAGGAGCGACTATTGTCACGCTGCCTCGTTACGACCTGGAACAGTTTTTACAGGTGCTTGAGAAATATAAAGTGACGGTAGCGCCGCTGGTGCCGTCCCTGGTCTTGACGCTGTCGCAAGCTCCGCAGGTGGACCAGCATGACCTTTCCTCGATTCGATTGATTCACTGTGGCGCTGCAATGCTCGCCGACAATGTTGCGCAGGATTGCTCGCGTCGACTTGGCTGCGAAATCAGATACGGTTATGGAATGACTGAATTGAGTCCACTTTCGCATGCAAGCCTGCCTGACGCGACAACTCACCGCGCGGGCTCAGTCGGTTTTTGTTTGCCTAATACGGAATGCAAAATCGTCGATTACAACGACAACTCTGAATTGGACGCCAACCAGCAGGGCGAGATTTGGGTGCGCGGCCCCCAGGTAATGAAGGGCTATTTAGGCAATCAGAAAGCAACTGCCGAAATGATGATCACAGACGGTTGGCTGCGCACCGGTGACATTGGGTATTGCGATGACCAGGGACGATTGTTCGTAGTGGACCGCCTGAAAGAATTAATTAAGGTTGATGGGCGCCAGGTAGCTCCGGCAGAGCTCGAAGCTGTCCTGTTTACTCATCCGAACATCGCGGACGTTGCCGTCGTCGCTAGTCCTGATCACAAGCACGGCGAAGTTCCCAAAGCCTTTGTCGTGCTCAAACAAAAAACTAACGCGGAAGAGATTATTGATTACGTTGCCCAAAAGGTCGCCCGTTACAAAAGAATTAGACTGATCGAATTTGTAGATGAGATTCCAAAGAGTCCGGCAGGAAAAACTTTACGCAGAGTGTTGCGAGACAAGGAACGTCGTGCAGTTCAGCAGAGTGGCGAGGTAAGCAATTAAACCGCGCTGACCGCGGCCTGGCGTTTGATGTTGGCTGTCTTGAGCAAACCGGACATTAGAATGTCTTGATGCAACTCACCTGCGGCGTCGGTCACCATGGTTGGCTTAAAATAATGTTCAAAGCGTGAGTCAACGCGGAATGCCGGCGTATACATGTGGTCCAGCGGCTCAGTCGTGCTGATAAACGTGCGGGGCCGCGGCCGCTTCTTGATCCAGCCAAAACCAGTGAACGAAGTTGAAATCGGTTGCGCGCAGACCAGCAAGCCGTTGCCCAACGCCAATATCATTTGCATCTTCGTTAACTTTGAGTGATACAACCTGGTGAAGCCGGCCGCGTGCTTTAGAACGCGACTGTGAAAGCCCTTCATACTTTGCAGGTCATCGACAAACTTCACCACCTCATCAATCGGATCGGTCGGTTTTTGCAACACGGTCGTGCCATCCATGTCTCGCAGTTTCGTGTTAGGCAGGATGCTGCGATTTTCCAGACACTCGTAGAAATAAGGCGTGCCCAGCAGCGGAATTGACAGTGTTACAAATGAAGGAATGGTAATTTCCGGCGTGGCGGTAATGAAGTTTAGCTCGCGCCGTAAATCGCCAATGCTGCGCGTGGTCACGTCCAGCATTAGGCCGTAAGCAAACACGACTCCGGCGTTCAGCGATTTGCTGATCATTTCGACCTGGGGCGCCTTTGTGTTTTGCAGTTTGTTGAAATTGCGCAGCCAATCGTTGTCGAATGATTCCAGTCCGCTAAACAGCAGTTCACAGCCGGCGTTGTGAATCAGCTCAAGGTTCTCATCGCGCGCGAAAAAATCGTTAGTCACCAGCGCGCCCCACTCGTTAAATTGTCCGGCAGCGCGCAATTCATTGATCAAAGTCAATTTGGCTTTGAAGTGATTGCGATCGCTGCCATAAAAATTATTGTCGAGGAAGAACATGCGGCGACGTTTGCCCGAAGCAATGATTTGCCGGCGAATGTAATCGAGGTCGTAGGTTTGGTAATTGCGCGCTTCGGCGGTTAACGCGCAGAACGAACACTTGAAATTGCAATAACGCGTCGTCTCAACATAACCGATGCGGCCCAGCCAATATGCCAGGTCGTAGCGCGGCACCATGTCGTCCGCCACGTATTCGGCGCCGAAAGCTTGCGTGATCACGTCGCACAATTCCTCGATGTCACCGAAACAGGTGTAGTCAAAAATCTTTTGCGAGAGCAACGGCAGCGCACGCACCGGCGGACCACCGGCGACGACGATCACACCTGGATTTTTTGTGCGCGCATAAGCGGTGAGGTGCATCATGCGATCGAAACCGTTAGTGAGCCCGGTCAGTACCAGCATGTCGGGCCACGACAACAACTGCTCATCTTCAAGTGGTCCACTGGCTAACTCTGTGTAGCAACGGACATCGCATCGTTCGCGCGAGAAGGCTCCCGCCAAATAAATGGGACCCACAGCTTGCGGAATTTTGGTCGTGCGCTTAATCGGCTGGCGCGAATCATCGAAATAACAGTTCACCACCAGCACCCGCTTTTTCGGCGCGCGCGAACCGTTTCCGTTGTGAGCTTGAATGCGCCTCATGAAATAGGAAAGGCGAAAAACGCCACCGAATTCCTCCTGTTTGAGCGTTCAGCGGGCAGCGTTGACCGAAAGACAAAAGGCGAGGCCGGCTTGTGGCGAATGTTCCGACATTGAGTTCCGCGTACTTTACTCTCTTGGCAAGGGTTAGGCAAATAAAGATTCGCGGATTCCGGTGGTTTGCGGTCATGAAGTCTTAATAAGCTTTTGAAAAGCCGAGGCCAGCCGCCCACAGGCGCTGCCGGTAACCAATGCATAGCGGCGAAAATCGAAAGTTGTCACCGGAGCGACTCCATAACTCGCGGAAGTTAAAAATATTTCGTCAGCATCCGTTAGATCGGCTAATTCGTACACGCCTTCGATTAATGGAATAAATTCTTTTGCCGCAATCTCAATCACCGCAGCACGCGTCACACCTGCCAGCGCGCCAGTGCTCAACGACGGTGTATGGATGGTGCCATCTTTTACCCAAAAAATGTTTGCCATCGTTGCGGAAACAATTTCACCGCGCTCGTTGAGCATTACCGCTTCATCAAAGTCGCGTTCCTGTGCCTCTTCCCATGACAATACCTGGTCGAGATAGTTGAGACTTTTGATACCCGTCAGCGGCGAGTAAGTGTTATAGCGATACGGCGAAACAGCGATCGACAGGCCGGCGCTCGGGACCTTCTGGGCATCACTTGTCAAAATCAGCAGATCAGTTTGGCGCGTGCTTTTGTCCTTTGCGCGCCACACGTCCCGTCCGCTGCGCGCCAGCAGGATCACGCGCGCGCGACCATCCTTCACTTGATTGACGGCGACAAGTTTGCGCATCGCATTGCCGACGATGTCCTCACTCATGCCTGAGCAATCGATGTTGAGTCGCTCAGCGTGGTCACTTAGTCGTTGCCAATGTTCCGGCCACAAGAATGGTTCGCCGGCGTAAATAGCAACGGTGGTAAATACTCCACGCCCATACAGCATCGCCGACGACACCGGGGCGACACGCGCCTTCGTCGCTTCCAGCATGGACTTGTTGAGATAAATTACCGGATGCATAGCGCATCAGAACGCAGTCGCCATGAGCGGTCGGCAGCAGCGAGCGGCGATCGCTTTCTGTGTTATTCCATGCCGGCCGCCATGACTTCAGCCTCAAGCTTGCGCGGAAGCGATCGTCGCCATGTCTCTTCCAGTTCTGTGACTGTGGCGGATATTACCTGGTGATCACCAACGCTGATCTGAAGGGACTGGCCCCCGACTTCACCAATAATCGTCAACGGGCATTCGTGATGCTGGGCGAGGTCTGCGATTTGTCCACCTATTGATGCGTCGAAACTGATAATTATTCGCGAAGGCGATTCACTGAACAATAATGCGGCCTCAGGTAATGAAGCCGCGAGGGAAATCTTTGCGCCGATTGCGGGGCTTGTTTGAGTGGAGAAACAACATTCAGCCAGGGCGATTGCCAAACCGCCGTCGGAACAATCATGAGCCGAAGAGATCAATCCAGCTTCCGCAGCACCGACACAAACCGCCTGGACCGCTTTTTCCCGATCCAAATTGATTTTTGGCGGGGAACCATTGGCTACCATCTCGGCAGTCGTCGCGTTCTCAATGACAGAGGCATGTTCGCTGATACTAAGATCGTTACCGGTTACACCGAGGAGCGCAATTAGATTGCCTTCCTTTCGGAACGAGGATTGGACCACCCGCCGCACATCCTCAACGAGACCAATCATTCCGATTACCGGTGTCGGCAATATGCCCCGGCCTTCTGTTTCGTTGTAGAAAGAGACGTTGCCTGATACGACCGGCGTGTTGAAGGCGCGACAAGCTTCGGCCATTCCATCAATCACTTCAGAAAAGGACCACATCACTTCCGGACGTTCGGGTGACGCAAAGTTAAGACAATTTGTGATCGCAAGCGGTCGAGCACCTACACAAACAACATTGCGCGCCGCTTCAGCCACGATTAGTTTCGCGCCTTCACGCGGATTTGCAGCGCAGTAACGCCCATTGCCGTCGAGGGTCATCGCAACCGCACGTCGCGTTTCTTTTATACGCACCACCGCCGCGTCCGCTCCGGGCAACAAAACCGTGTTCGTTCGGACCATGTGATCGTATTGGCGATACACATACTGTTTAGAAGCGAGATTCGGGGAAGCTAATAACTTAAGCAATGACGCGTTATGATCTTCATCGTTGCGCCCTTCGTCTTTGATCTTGGGTGTTTGCTCTTTAGGCGGTTCCGCTGCGAACTTTGAACTTTGAAATTTGGACTTCGGACTTTCCATTGGCCGTTGATAAATCGGCGCTTCGTCCGTCAACGCATTAACCGGGATGTCCGCGACGATCTCGCCATGGTGAAGCACGCGCATCGTTTGTTCTTCACGAACGCGTCCGATTACCACAGCGTCGAGGTCCCACTTACGAAAGATGTCGACCACTTCGCGCTCGCGGCCAGCATGCGCAACTATCAGCATGCGTTCCTGAGATTCAGACAACAACATTTCATAAGCAGTCATGCCCGCTTCGCGTTGCGGGACCAAAGTCAAATCAATTTCGATTCCGGTACTCGCGCGCGCAGCCATCTCGCACGATGAAGACGTCAGCCCCGCGGCGCCCATGTCCTGTATTCCGGCAACGGCGCCGCTGCGCATTGCTTCCAGACAAGCTTCGAGCAACAGCTTTTCGAGAAAAGGATCGCCAACCTGTACTGTCGGCCGCTTTTCCAAAGCCTCTTCGTCAAATTCCGCGGACGCCATCGTCGCTCCGTGGATGCCATCGCGCCCCGTCTTCGCCCCAACGTATAAAATCGGATTGCCGACCCCGGTGGCTTTGCCAAAAAAGATTTGGTCCTTCTTCAGCAGTCCCAACGCAAACGCATTCACGAGCGGATTCAGCGAGTAAGCATCGTCAAAACAAACTTCGCCGCCGACCGTGGCCACCCCAAAAGCGTTTCCGTAATGCGCAATTCCACCGACAACGCCGGCGAGCAGCGAACGGTTTCTGCGGCCGTACTGCGCATGGTCCAACGTACCAAAACGCAGACTATTCATCGATGCGATTGGACGCGCACCCATTGTGAACACATCGCGCAGGATGCCGCCGACGCCGGTGGCCGCGCCTTGGAACGGTTCGATAAATGAAGGGTGATTATGCGATTCGATCTTAAAAGCTACGCACCAGCCATCGCCGACGTCGACGACTCCGGCATTTTCTCCAGGCGGCACTACGATGCGCTCACCGGTGGTGGGCAGGCGACGCAGGTGTACGCGAGAAGACTTGTACGAACAATGCTCGGACCACATAACTGAGAAAATACCCAGCTCAACCAAATTTGGTTCGCGGCCCAGCAGCTTGTTTATGCGTTCGAATTCGTTAGTGGTGAGATTGTGAGCGGCAACAACTTCCGGTGTGATTTGATTCATAAAACGAGCGCTGGGTGCCGAGTTAAATACAGTGGTAGTTGCTGCTACTCATCACTCAGTCCCTATCACTTTGTTAATGGCAGTGCGCAGTTCATCCACTTTCACTCGCCCGAGGCTTTTATAAACTACTTCGCCTTTGCCGTTGTAAAGGAACGTAGCCGGCAACGCGCCGCCCCAGTTTGGATCGATCATTTTGATCGCCGGTTCCGGATCGGAAAGGCTCAGCAGATAAACCGGCATGTGCGCATTCATCTGCCGCAGAAACTTAGGCACTGCCGTTTTAATGTCCTGGAGATCGTCCAAAGTAATCGCGATGAAATCCAGTCCTTTAGGTCGATACAAACTATCGATCTTGACGAGATCCGGAAATTCATCGCGACACGGATCGCACCAGGTAGCCCAGTAGTTGACTAAAAGCGGCTTGCCGTTATCACGCTTGAGCAATCGTTCGAGTCCCGCCGTATCAACCGCAGAAACGCGAGGGAAACTCCTGATCGGACGCTTGCGCCGCTGGCCGTAAGTCGAATTCTGAATACACAGAATGCTCGCGATCGCGGCTGCGATAAGCAACGCAAATCGTAAGTGCCGCAAACGATGCGCCCTGAGATTGAGATGGGCCATCAACTACGCTCGCTTAATTGAACAGCCGAACGCCATCGCAGTTGTCTTCTCGATTGGCTTGCCGGCCAGCTTTGCGTCGAGCGCGATGCGTAAATCGCTGGACTTCACATTGTCGGCGTTTTTGCTGTCGTCAATCCGGCCGTGATAGAGCAACTTGTTGTTGGCATCAAGAAAATACGCTTCCGGAGTGTGTGTCGCGCCCAACTCATCGGCAATCTTGTTGCCATTGTCTTTTAAGATCACAAACGTCAGGTTATGCGCCGCAGCGTGCGCTTTGACGTCGGCCGCCGGCTCGGTCATGTTGGAATTGATACCCACCACACTGATGCCTTTCGCGCTGTAATCGTGCGCCAGTTTTTCCATGCGTTCGTTGTAGGCGTTGGAAACCGGACATTGAGTCGCAATGAAGATCAAAACCGTTCCGTTCTTGCCTTTCAAGGATGCCAGCGAATGTTCGGCGCCTGATGCGTCGGGCAGCGTAAATTCATCGATGGTGGCGCCAATAGGCGGCGGCATCGGCAAATCTGCGCGCGCGTCGCGAGCCGCGAACGAACCGGCGATCAAGCACAATGTGGCAACGGATAGAGAAATAGAAAGTAGTCTCTTCATGATCAGCAACTCCTGTCGCAAGTATTAAATGGGGAAACGGAAACGAAAGATTAACAGCGGCGATTCATGGTTGCAAGATGGCGGTGGAAAAGCGGATGGTCACTATTTCCGGCGCCGGGCGGCGACGAATGCTATGGCCGCGCCAACGATTAATGCCGCTACGCCTTCGAGAATACGATAGGTGTTCGGAAGTTCGCGTATGCCCCGATCTGAAATAACGACGGCCGCAGCGGGTTCAAGAAAATATGCACGATAGGCAATCACACCGCCAACTGCCGCCAGCACAATCCCGAAAATGATCGCGAACAAACGAAGCATAGGCCTTTTGAAGTTTGTACTTTGTAGCTAGTTACTGGTTCTACCGTCTGGTCTTTATTGTGTGACTTTTAAGTTCTAACTTTTTCCTTTGAACCTCTAACTTGTGCATGGGACTTTTAGACTTGAGACTGTAGTTACCGGCCTTTCCACACGGGCTTTCGCTTCTCGAGAAACGCGCTGACACCTTCGTCCTTATCTGCGGTTGAAAAACACAGCGCAAATAAATCGACTTCGCGCCGTAGGCCTTCGTCCAAATTTGAACGCGAGGCAAGCTTTACCGATTCCTTTGCCAGACTTAATGCGATCGGACTCTTTGACGCGATACGAGTGGCGAGTTCCATTGTTTTTGCTTGTAACTGTTCCGCGGGAAAAACATGATTGACAAGCCCGATGTCGTATGCCGTCTTCGCGTCGATGATATCGCCCGACAGGATCAGCTCCATCGCT
>DATENN010000245.1:0-5322 GCA_035275045.1 Pyrinomonadaceae bacterium | reverse complement strand
GCCGGGTGAGTGCCCGCAGTGGATACCGTCGTCTTACGGTAGCGTTGTCGGGTGGGTTGACGGTGGAGACAGGAGAGTTCCATTCGATCAAAACTATTCAGGCATATTGATGGGTGGGAACGCGGTCATTCGCCGCTCGATGCTCGAGAAAGTTGGTCCATACAAGACGTGGCTCGGACGCACGGACAAAGGGCTTTTATCCGGTGAAGATGAGGACATGTATCATCGTCTGCTCGCGGCCGGAGCGAAGGGGTTTTACTTACCTGATCTGATCATCCATCACAAGATCTTACCGGCGCGACTTACGAAGAAATATTTTCGCAGTTGGTGTTTTTGGCGTGGCGTGTCTCTTGGGTTGCTGGAGAGAACACGAAAACAGGCGTGCCCGTATTTGTTCGGCGTGCCTCGCTGGCAGTATCGAACCGCGGCGCGGGGACTTCTGATCGGGATCAGCAGTCTGGTTGTAAAGCCGAAGCAGGAGCCTGAGGCATTTGCGTCGGAACTGGCGTTGTGGGACTTCCTCGGGATGTTTTATGGCAAACATTTTCATCGCGCGGATGGACGTGAATGAGTCGACCGGATATCTCAGTTGTCGTATGTACCTACAACCGCGCTGCGTTGCTGCGGCGGGCGCTGCTCAGTCTGTTTGCGCAGAAGGCGGAGAAACGCTCCTACGAAATAATCGTCATCGACAACAACTCCGCTGACGACACACCAGCGACTGTTGAAGCACTGCAAACCGAGTCTCCGGTTACGCTGCGTTCTTATCGCGAAACTCAACAAGGCAATGCTTACGCGAGAAACGCGGGTGTCGAGCAGGCGGAAGCTCCGATCGTCGCGTTCCTGGACGACGATGTAGAGGCTGATGAGAATTGGGTCGGCACGATCAATTCAGCTTTCAATCGTTATCCCGAGCTTTCGTTCGTCGGCGGAAGAATTCTGCCGCTGTGGGAGAGCGAGCCGCCTGCGTGGCTGACTGCTTCTCACTGGGCTCCACTGGCGTTGCTCGATTATGGTCCGAAGGAAATGCACATCGCGGGTCAGTCGCCGCCTGGATTGTTGACGGCAAACATCGGCGTGCGACGAGAAGTGTTCGAAGACGTCGGCCCGTTTTCGCCGACCTTGCAACGCGTCAAAGGCAGCATCGGCTCGATGGAGGATCACGAATTTGTGGTTCGCATGTGTCGTGGTGGGAAGAGTGGGATGTACCTGCCTGATTTGATAACGAGGGCGCCTGTCGATCCGGATCGGATGACGAAGGCTTACCATCGCCGTTGGCACCGGGGCCATGGTCGCTTCTACGCCATCATGAACGATCCCGAGTGGGAGCGTTCGCGATTTCAACTGGCCGGCGTTCCGAGTCATCTTTACAAAGAGACGGCGATGCATGCTGTTACGTGGTGCACGAAAGTGCTGACGGGAGATGCTGGCGCGGCGTTCGAGAGTGAATGTCGGCTGCGGTTCTTCTACGGATTTTTTCTAGAACGAGCCACAAAAAGGTAAGCCACAAAAAGGCACAAAAGGCACAAAGAGAAGAATGAAATTTCTTCTCTCTTCTTCTTTTTGTGCCTTTTGTGCTTTTTTGTGGCCCTATTTCATTGTGTTGTCGATGATGGACCAGAGTTTGTTGATGCTCTTTTCCATCGAATACTCCGAGCTCACCCACTCTCTTCCGGCTTTTCCAAGGTCAGCGGCGAGTTGAGGATCTTTGGCCAGGCGCGTCATGTGCTCAGTCATACGAGCGATGTCGCCTTCCGCAACCAGGAAGCCGGTCTTCTCATGGATCACGGCATCTTTAATCCCTGCATGCTGGGTAGAAACAACTGGAAGACCTGACGCGCCGGCTTCCAGTACTGCGACGGGCGTCCCTTCCGAATCGCCGTCGTGAGTTGTAATGGAATGCTGCACAAACGCACGCGCCTGCTGCATTGTCGCCGCCACTTCCGCCTGTGAACGCACGCCTTGTAATTCCACAGAGCCCGAGAGTCCCAGCGCCATGGTCATCTGCCTGCACGCTTCCCACAGCGGACCATCACCAATCATCAACAGTCGCGCCTCAGGACAGTTTTCCAGAGTGGCTTTGAATGCGAGTAACGTTAAGTGCGGCGCTTTCTTGTTTACAAAACGTCCGACCGCCACGAACACTGGAGGACTATGCAGCGGGTCGGCGCCTTTGAAAACTGACGGCTCGACACCGCACGAGTTGTAATGAACTTTGTCCGCGGGCGCGCCGAGCTTTATCAATTGCGCCTGCATATCGCGCGAAACAGCCACGATCGCGCCCGCAATCTCAAACAGTTCCGGGTAGCGGCGCCCGAACGTTTCCAGCGTCTTCTGCCGGTAAGCGTCAAACCCGTGAAAGTGAGCAATCAGCGGCACATTCATCTGGTCGCACGCGTCCATCACAAGCGTCGCGGTCGGTCCGAATTCGGCCAGGATTGCATTAACTTTATTGTCTTCCAGGAACTTCGCCATCGCGCGTTGCTGAAAAAACTGGGAATCGACTTTCAACAACCTTCGCTGTAGCGCGCGGCTCAACCTTCCTGCTAATTCCGGTCGAACAAGCGGGCCATTGTCATCAGAGAAATTCTCGTAATCTTTCGCGTAGAGACTTTTGATTGTCGCCGGTAAGTATTCTTTGTGGGCTTGCACGAAGGTCTGCGAGTATGCATTTTCCCGCGGAGAGAGGACGCACAGTACTTTTTCACGTTCAGCGTGTTCTGATTTCATTTTTTCCTGGCTTGGCGCCACTCTTCAAACGCTTGTTTTACGAGCTGCCCCGAGGCGGCCGCGTTCTCATACTCTTTCTGCACTGCTGTAAACAGCGGCTCGCGAATCTGCGGCAACGCTTCGAGAAACCGATCGACTGCGCCAATGAGTGCGTCTCCCGATATTGCTTCGATGTCCTGCACCCAACGCTCTTGTGCCAGTCGCTCAAACAACTCACGCATCTTAAACTCATACGCAATCGGAAGCACCGGCGTCCCGACGCTCAACGCCAGTATCGCCATGTGCATCCGCGTGGCGATTACGAGGTCGTAGTCTTTCAGCATGCGTGCAAGGACGGCTGGTGAATGGAAAGCCGCGTCTACTGAAACTGATTTGCGCGTGTTCGCCGGCAAGCCTTCAACGATCTTCCGCGCCTCGCGGGAGTCATCCGTCCAGTATTCCGTCATGCCCTGGCAGGTGGAAAGAAAAGTAATCTCCGCGCCGTACTTCTCGACCAGATGATCACACAAAGCGCGCAGTGCTTCGTAATAACGACTCATTCCCTCCGCCGGCTCGACAGTCTTGAAGTGTTTCCACTCCCTGACCGAGATCGCAACTTTTAATCGCTTACCGGATTCCATCACGCGCGACTTCGCTGACTTCAGCGCGTCGAGATCGCTCAGCGCAAAAGCCGCATCGGCTACGATATGCACGTTCTTATTTTTTACACCCAGCTCGTCAAGATTGCGACGCGATTGTTCGTCGCGCAGGAGTATGGCGACCGACTCGTCAAAAATAGGCCGTAGCGCGGCGCGATTTTCCGGATTTGAAAACGGGCCTAACGATTGAGTAAAAAAAACAAGCGGCCGGTCCAGGTAGAGCGAGAGTTGATAGTCAAAAACGCGCGCTGCCATCGAATAATTCTCAACCAGATAAGTGCCGCCGCTGCTCACTATCAGGTCTGCAGTCTTGTATTCGAGCAGGTCACGTCGTTCTATGCTGTTTAAGAAAACGTGTGAGAGAAGCGGAAGGCCATGCCTCGTGGACCATAGCCCGGTCCTGAACCGAATCTGGTCCAATCGACGAAATAGACCATGCTTCGCAGTTGACTCACGCGTTAGATACAACAGTTTGCGAAATATTATCTCCGGATAATAGCGGTTTGGTACGTCCCCGTGCTTATCGTAAACGATGAATTCGGTATCATGACCGAACGCGGCACGTAGCACATCAATCATGGCGTAAAGAATCGCAGCGTCTCCCGCATTCAGGGTGACGATGTTGGTGATAAGAATCTTCACTTGATGACGATTACGGCTTCAAAATTGATGAGCATAGAAGGCTTGCACTTCTGAACTTGCCACAACAGCGCACTAAAGGCACACATTAATTTTATTCGCCCCCATTCGACAAGATTTTGTTGCAAAGATCGTTTATAGAAGGTCGAAAAAAGGGGCATTCCTGCCAATAAGCGACCTTCTGGTCCAATTTGTACGTAACATTTTCGAACAATAAACGACAAAGACGTTGCAGATCAGTTACAAATCCGCAAGAACTTTGACATGTTTGGAAAATGAGTGTTATCTTTTTCACGTCTTGCGGAGGCCGGTAGTTAGTGGCCGTGGTAAACCGTCAAGACAGGTGTTATGGAGGGTGACACCTGTAGTCCCACAAATGATTAGAACAGTTTCCATCGTTCTAATAGCAGAACCAAAATCAGGTAGGTAACACACACGAGATAGCAGCCCTGGCTATGTTCAGAAGGGTTCTTTCTGGACAGTTAAGTTGCGCTCTCAATCTGTGTGTTTCGTGTTTTCTCTTCCGGCGCTGAAAGTGTGCGTCCCCGAAGCCGGAAAACTGCAAAGCATTACTACGCAAAAATTACTTGAGAGGTCGAAACTGTAGATGGAACATTACTCTCACGCGGCGTCGAGATTTTTGAAATTATCCGCTTTTCTAATCATCCTGGTAGCGTCCTCAGCAGCTGCCGTTTCAGCACAGAGCTCCGGCGACATCGTACTTTACGCCGCGGAAACAACTAGTCGCGCAGGGAATTGGCTAATCGAATCGGACGGTACAGCGGCGGGAGGCAGGCGAATCCGATACCCCGACGCAGGCCTTCCGAAACTAACCACTCCATTTGCCAATCCCACCAATTATTTCGAGCTAACCTTCAACGCCCAGGCCGGTATTCCCTATCGCTTCTGGATACGGGGCAGCGCCCAAAACAATTCAACAAATAACGACTCGGCGTTCGTCCAGTTTTCCGGCAGTGTGGATGCGTTTGGTAATGCTGTAAACCGCATCGGCACGACGTCCGCGTTCATGTACAACCTGGAAGAGTGTACTGGATGTGGATTAAGCGGATGGGGCTGGAACGACGACCTCTTTGAGGGCCTCGGACCATTGGTATATTTCGCGACCACTGGCCCGCAAACAATTCGCATTCAGTTGCGCGAAGATGGGCTCTCAATGGATCAGGTCGTGCTCTCGCCCGCGACGTATCTCGCCATCGGTCCGGGTTTTACAAGGAACGACTCAATCATACTGCAGAAGAACTCCGGCACGGTGAGCTCCGGTAACGTGGTGCTCTGGACCGGCGACGCGCCGATC
>DATENN010000244.1:0-3506 GCA_035275045.1 Pyrinomonadaceae bacterium | reverse complement strand
TTCTAATTTTTCTAAATGCGCCAGCACGGCGCGCTCGGCCATCCTGTGTGCTTTCGGCGATACGTCCGTATATACCCGTGCAACGATGTCTTTGGTTGTAGTTGCACCCTCTCGCACCGCATTCAAAATGTCGCGCTCACGCTCAAGCCGATGTTCGATGTATTGATCAAGTCTCGCCGTTGGATTTGCGATCGCCGGACCATGCCCGCCAAAAATAACCGAGAGATTTGGCAGTGCGCGCATCCGGCGCAGCGATTTCAAGTAGTCGCGCATGTTGCCTTCAGGCGGATCGATCAGCACTGAGCCAAGTCCGACGATGTTGTCGCCGGAAATAAGCGTTCCAGTTTTTTCTTCATACAAGCAAAGATGGCCGCGCGCGTGTCCCGGCGTGTGCATTGCGCGAAGACTGATCTGGGGTGAACCCTGCAAAGAAATTATTTCTTGATCTTCAACAAAGCGATCGACCGCGACCGTTCCCGCTAACGATTCGGCGGTCAATCGATGAGCTGCGACGGAAATCGAATCACTGACGTGATTTCTAAGCGCATTCACACCGCCGACGTGGTCCGGGTGCATATGAGTCAGAAGAATCTCGCGAACCTTGCGACCCTCGTTCAGCAACGCATCGATATTGGCGGCCAGCGTTTGTTGCTCATCTTCGTACGGCGAACCGGGATCGATTATCAACACCTCGTCGGACGTATAAACGAGGTAGCAATTCGTGTGCGTGGCCGGTGGTTTAGTGGGTGTGCGCACCGGGAAACAAATGTAGTTCGGGCGAAACTCTATGCGGCGAACAGGCTCGCTGTGCGCATTCGGTGTCGACAAAAATCGTTGGACCAGGTCAGCAGTCAATCCATTTCCCAGCGTGGTTAAGGCGTGACGCACCGGCGGAACAATTAGAATTTCAGAACGTTGCCAGCTTGCAACGGCTTCACCGGCAGCGATCCATTCACCATTTTCCAGTTCGGCATCGGTGTCGATGTGCGGCTGCTGTTTGGCGGGACAGTTGACGAGGAAAAACCAGGTATCGAAGCGTCGTGCGCTAAAAGGCGGAGTGACCCAGCGACCTACGAACGTAAAATCGCCCGCATCCAAATGCAGATGGTAATGTCCCAACAGATCCGGCCATGACATGCGCGCGGCTTGCAAATCATCGAGCAACGATTCGCGTTGACCTTTGGTCAGCGTGTCGCCGCCGCGGGCCAACAGTACTCCGGTTTCCTCGAACAGTTCACGCGCTGCACAGCTAATCGCGGCGCGCGTTTCATCGTTCGCAGCATTCTCAACCGGCGCCCCTGCATCGGACGCGTCCAACTGGCCGCCGGGAAACGCGTGATAGCCGCCAAGGAAAGCGAGCTTCTCGCTACGTTTCACCAGAAAAACTTCAGGATTGTCAGGATTGGTTTGGTATCTGAGAAGGATTACCGCCGCGGCGTCTTTGGGTTGCTGGGACATCTAGTTTCGAACGTGAACGACGTTTGAGAATCCTGCGCGTTCCATGTTTGCTCAGGACCATCTGAACCGCTCGCCATCGCCCGGTCCCCAAGGCACGCCGCGCATGTGATAACCGCCCTCTTCCCAATAGCCCGCCTGATCGTGCTCGAGAAACCGAACGCCCTTGATCCACTTCGCCGATTTCCACGCATAGAGCTGTGGAATTATCAAACGTACTGGTCCACCGTGCTCGGGCGGGATTGGTTGGCCATCGTGTGACCAGGCAAACAGCGAATCTTCGTTGAGAAAATATTCGAGCGGCACGTTGGTGGTCCAACCATAATCATAAGCGAGCGCGAGCACGAACTTCGCTTGCGGTTTGACACCAACGAGCTTTGCGATCTCTCTCGTCGCCACGCCACCCCATACATTGTCTAACCTGGACCATCGCGTCACGCAGTGAAAGTCGGCGTAGACTTTGACCGCGGGCAATTGCATGAATTCGTCCAACGACCACGACAACGATTTCTCGACTAAACCCGACACTTCAAACTTCCAGGTGGCCAGATCGACTTCCGGGGTCCCATGCGCATCGAGGACGGGCCACTTTTTTGTGCGTGATTGTCCCGGCGGAATACGATTCTCGCGGCGGGTATCCGGGCTAATAATATCGACACCGTTTACTTCTTCGGCTGCGCGCGGCTGCTCGGATTGATACTTCGGATGTTTAATCAGGTTATCTAGAAAGCTCATTGTTGGTTTGTGATTTAGTTACGTCTTCTGCGCCGCAATCTTCGTTTTCAGTTAAGTCCTGAACGATTTCGGCCTTCGCGTCGAGTCGGCGTTGCTTACGCGCCGCTGTCTTGTGTTCTTCCGAGAACACCCAGTGATCCATGTTTGAGTGTCCACGCTTGCCGCCCTGACCGCCGTTCGCTTTGCCTTTCATTATAGCCATCGGACATAGCCTACTTTTGCGCGGCAATCAACGAGTCGATTAGCGAGCGTTCTTTTTCGATCAAGGTGCGCAGCGCGCCGCTAAAAATTCGTTGCGATAAAGAATGATCGTGAATCAGCAGCGAGCGAAACGCCTGGTCCGACCACTTCAAAGTTGTTGCCCTCTCTTTAGCACGCACCGACGCCGAACGAGGAATCCCGCAAAGCACTGCCAGCTCGCCAAGAATTGTTCCGGGTCCAGCTTCGGTCAGGACAAGATCTTTACCGCTGCGCTGCACGAAAACTTCAAGCTTTCCAGTCAACACCAACAAAACGAATTCGGCGGTGTCGCCTTCTTTCAACAGCACATCACCCGCAACGTGTTGATGCACCTCGCCGGCGTCTAACAGTCGTTGCGTTCCGTTAGCGGTAAACCCCTTGAACAACGGAAAGGTGGTCATCAACTGGGAACTGTTGTTCTCCATGAGGTCTCCTTATTCTGTTCTCAGTTTGGTTTGATCAGGGTTGTTTTTTAACGTTCTGTTCGGCGAGCTTCATCAATTCTTCGGGCATCCATTTGCCCACCGCTTTTTGGGTTTGACCCTGGATCCCGACCGAGCGATCGTGCCAATCGTCGCGCTTTCCTTCAGGCCCGCGCTGTTGCTCGTAATTTTCGGTCTGCTCCAAACTCAACATAATTCCGTTGGCAATCTCTTTCCAATCCTCGAGCTGAATGCCGCGCCGCACCAAAGGCAAGCCGGCGGTCCAGTCTTCTTCAGGGGCGCGCGCGTCCTGTTCCGGAATTGTTAAGTTGAGCAGTGAAGGAAAAGGCTGACCCGCAAACTCTTTTACGAGTCTTTGCTTTAGATCTTTGTATGACGCCTCAGGACTCTCGCGCCGCAGTGCCTGAGCGCGGCGAAAGAGATCGGCAACACTGGATTGTTCCTGACCCATGTTTTTCGGTGGCTTGCTGCCATACCTTACACGCGCCACGCGTGCGCGCACAACTGCCGTACGTTGAATTCCGTTTGGAATCGAGTAAACTGCGAGAAATGTCCGAAAGGCTAATCGCAGACCCTGCGGCCACGATTCCCGGAGAGACAAGCGCCGGCGTTTGCAGGTTTTGCGGGCGCCCT
>DATENN010000243.1:0-5012 GCA_035275045.1 Pyrinomonadaceae bacterium | reverse complement strand
AAAGGGCACCGGCGGCATGAGCCCGTTCGGCGAGAGACGCGATGTCCTCAATACAGCCGAAGAAATTTGGCGACTGCACCACCAGCGCCGCGCATTTGTCATTTAGCGCTGCTCCCAGATCTTGCGGGACCTGTCCGGTATTTGGATCACAATCGATATGGACCAGTTCGATTCCCGCGTGCTGGACGTACGTGTTCACGACGTCGAGATACTCCGGGTGAATAGCGCCACAGGAAATAACCTTCGAGCGGCGCGTCACGCGTTCAGCCATCAGCACTGCTTCAGCGAGCGCGGTTGAACCGTCGTACATTGACGCGTTCGCCACTTCCAACCCCGTCAATTGGCAGACGAGCGTCTGAAATTCGAAGATCGCTTGTAACGTGCCCTGAGATATTTCCGGCTGATAGGGAGTGTAGGCTGTAAAGAATTCAGAACGAGAAATTAAGTGGTCTACTACGGTCGGAATGTAGTGTTGATAAGCGCCCGCGCCAAGAAAATTAATCCGGCGGGCTGCAGCATTTTGCTCAGCTAGTAGTTCAAAACCGGCCAGCAGTTCGATTTCAGAAAGCGCATCCGGCGTATTTAGTTTTTTCGATAAGCGTAGTTCTTCGGGAATGGAATGAAACAGTTCGTCGGCCGTGTTAAGGCCGACGTGGTAAAGCATTTCCGCTCGCTCCTCGGGCGAGTTGGGTATGTAACGCAATTTTAGTCGCTCTCGGCTTTCGTAAAGTCTTCGTATTCAGCGGCAGTGAGCAAACTATCGACTTCGCCCGGCGCCGACATGTTCACACGAATCATCCAGCCGTCGCCGTAAGGATCACGGTTGACCTTTTCAGGTTCGTCAGTCAGCGATTCGTTGATTTCGGCTATCTCGCCCGATACCGGCGAGAAAACCTCCGAAACTGCTTTGACCGATTCGACCGAACCAAACGATTCGTTGGCGGCAAATTTTTCGCCCGCCTTTGGCAGCTCGACATAGACGACGTCACCCAAAGAATTCTGGGCATAGTCGGTGATGCCAACGATCGCGACGTTGCCGTCGACGCGAACCCACTCGTGATCTTTGCTGTAATGCAAATCTTCCGGAACGCTCGCCATGATTCCTCCTGTAGCGCAAACTTCCGTTTGCGTGAGTACATCTTACTTCGCTCGTTTATAGAATGGAGTCTTGACGACCTCCGCTCCGACTAGCTTTCCGCGAACATCAATCTGGAGGGCTTGGCCCTCGTTAGCGAATTCAATAGGCACGTACGCCATTCCGATATTCTTTTTCAAAAAGGGCGCCGGGCTTCCTGAGGTGACTTTACCTTTGCGCTCACCGTTGATTAGTACTTCCTGTTCATCGCGAGCGATGCCGCGCTCGGTAACTTCAAAGCCGATCAGTCGGCGGCGAACGCCTTCTTCTTTTTGTGCTGCGAGCGCCTCACGGCCAATAAAGTCACCTTTGTTTAGCTTGCAAATCCAGCCGAGGTTGGCTTCAAGCAAGTTGATCGTCTCGTCGATCTCGTGACCATAGAGTGCCATGCCGGCTTCTAAGCGCAAGGTGTTACGCGCGGCAAGACCACATGGAAGCACTCCGTCGTCGTTGCCGTAACCACCCGCGTCCAGCATCTTCTGCCACAACTGCGGACCTTTGCCGGCGGCGGCGTACACTTCAAAACCATCTTCGCCGGTATATCCAGTGCGCGAAATTATGGCCGGTACGTTATCAACCGCGCCCTCGCTAAAGTGATAGTACTTAACTTCGCCCAACGGCAAATCCGTGAGCGTTTGCAGAATCTCTAAAGCCTTCGGTCCCTGCAAAGCAAGTTGGCAATAGTCGGCGCTGAGATTTTTTAATTCGACGTCGTGTCCTTCTTGATGAGATTTGATCCAGGCCCAGTCTTTTTCTGTGGTGCCGGCGTTTACCACAAGCAGCAGGCGGTCCGCTGCAAACCGGTAAACAAGTAAATCGTCGATCACCGTGCCTTGAGGTGTGGTTAGGGCAGAGTATTGAGCCTGTCCGTCTACTAACTTTGAAACGTCGTTCGATGTTATTTGGTTGACGAATGCGATCGCATCAGCGCCGCGTACTTCAATCTCGCCCATGTGCGAAACGTCGAACAGCCCCGCCGCACGACGCGTTCGCAAATGCTCTTCAACCGTCCCCGCCGGGTACTGGACCGGCATGTCCCAACCACCGAAGTCGACCATGCGCCCGCCCATACTGCGATGCACAGCATTCAGCGGCGTGCGTTTGAGTTCAGCGACAGCAGTCATATTTGGTCGACTGTTCGCAACTGCTCATTCGACATTCGCGTACAGCCCGATCAGTCAGAATTAATAGTAAACAGGATGAATCGGCAAACTAACACGCGCGGTGCGGTGCGTCAAGCAGGTGGTATGTTGAGTTTTTCGAGGTAGTGGAAAGGAAACTTTTTGGGCTGTCGTTGGTAATTCAATAATCGAAATTAGCCGCCGTCATAATGATGACCGATACGATGCGCCGCTTCAGAAACTGCGGTCGCGCACATCGACCTTTTGAACACTGAAGACGACGCGCATAGTGTCTGGCCGGCGATCGAGTGAGGCAGGGACAAAGGCGGCATTCTGTCGCAACGCGACTTCGAGATCGGCGAGCATCTGACGGTCGCGCGGCGCCTGGACCACATCGGCGAGCGATGCAGCACCGTTACTGAAAACATCCGCCACGACTATCATGTCGTCGCCTTCTTCACCACTCCGCGGCCGCGCGTAATTGCCAGTCAGCTTCGCTAAAGCGCCGCCCGGGTTCAGACTTGGTGATTGTTCGGCGAAAGGAGCACGACGCGCCGAATAATCTTCAGGCGTAACCGGGCGGTTCAAATCGTAACCGGCATTAACAACGAGGATTTGATTCTGCCGTCGTGCAGCATCACGCAACGCCTCAAAATGGGGGCGCAGACCGAAGAGCATGGCGGTAAACAGAAGGACGGACGCCAGCGAGCCAATTGAATAAGGCATCAGACGCGGTTCGACCCAGGCAAGCAGTTGCTTACGCAATGATAGCGTCGGCGACTGGCGCCGCGCCGCGGCTTCAATCATCAGCGCATCGTTGATAGCTAGTGCTAATTCCGCAGGGGCGGCAGGCCGTTGAATCTGGCGCAGAGAACTGCGCAGATCGCGAAGCTCAGCCAGCTCGGCACGACAAACAGGACAGCTATCGAGATGTGCCTCGGCCGCCTGCCGTATTGGTGAGGGCAGGTCATCGTCCATGTATTGTGACAATGAACGTTTTGTTTCGCTGCAACTCATAAAAACATTTCCAATTTCGCGTGCCGATTTGAAAGTTCTTCTGGGCACAACCTCTAATTGGCAATTGGAACTTGGCAATCGACATTTATGTCCGGATGGCCGGCCAGCCCCGGTTGTTGCAAAGCAACCTGGGCTTTCTTTGGAGTCAAGCAACTCCGATGATGTGCGATGCTGTAACGGGTGTTGCTGGCCACGTTTCAATTCGCCCCTTATCGTTTCGCTCTTATCCTCAGACCCTTTTCACTTCGACCCATTTGGCACCGAGTTTTGTGAACCGGGGCAGGTCGACCATCCGAACCATTTCCTATTTTCAATTTCCAATTGTCGATTTGGGAACGCAACAAGCGGCATATTTATTTCGGCAATCGGCATTTGGCAATCGGCGATTACAAAGATCCTTCCAACTTCTTTCGTAACTCCTGGCGCCCGCGCGCCAGTCGCGACTTCACTGTACCAACGTTAATCCCGAGAGTTTGAGCAATCTCTTCGTATGTAAATCCCTCGATGTCTCGCAAAATCACCGTTTCGCGGTAAGCATTCGCCAGTTGTTGTAATGCCTTCCGCAAAAGCGTTTCCCGTTCCCGTGCCTGGGCGCGAAACTCAGGATTCTCGGAGGGCTCGACCAATGTGTCGCTGACGGTCTGGGTAGATTCGCCTCGAGTTGTCTCCAGCGATACAGTTGCGTCCCGCCGGCGCCGGCGCCACCAGCGATAGCGATTACGCGCCTGGTTGATCGCGATCCGGTAAATCCAGGTTCGAATGTCGGCATCTCCGCGGAACCGATCAATACTTTGGAACGCGCGCAGGAACGTTTCCTGGGTCAGATCGCGTGCTTCTTCAGGATTCTCAGTTAAGCGAAAGAGCAATCCGTAAATTTCACTCGAACGGTCGGCGACCAATTCTTCAAAGGCGCCTGCTTCGCGACGTCTCAATCTGTCAATGAACTCGGTTTCAGGCGACGGGCGCGAATCGACAGGGGCTGCAACAGCAACCTGCTCCAGATCCATTTGCCCGCCGAGGGCTATTGGCTCTCCGTAGCTCACGCGTTACCCCTGGGGCCGGAATCGGAGGAGCTGGTTCCTGCCCATTTGCGGACAGTCAGCCTGTTGGACACCGCAAGGTCGGATTTTGTTCCCAGTATCGATCTCATCGCCTTAACTTTGATGCTGGTTTTGTTTTTTGTGGTCGAAATACTACAGAAGCCGACTCCTTGACAAGTTTTCTGAGCTGCCACTAGAGTTACTGTTTCTCGAATCATACACCTCAAGGAACGCAGTTCACTATGCGAACTTGCGAAGAAAGAGATAAGTGGCAAAGTACAACAAGAAACGTGCTCGTGAATTGCAGCACGACAAATTCCGGGATACTGCCGGCCGAATTTTTGACCGCGCAACGGACAAGCTCGAGGGCCGCGGCAAACTAATCATTTACGTTTTAATTGGTGCGGTCGCGGCGGCCGCGTTGGTTGGTTTTTGGCTGAAATGGTCACATCGCAAAGCTGACGAAGCCCAACGCGCGCTGGGCCGCGCAATCGCTATTTCGAGTTCACCGATTACTTCTCCCACCGCACTGGTTCCTCCGACCGGCCCGTCCTTCTCCAGCGAACAGGAGCGCGCGCAAAAAGCAATCGAAGAATTTGAAAAAGTTGCGGCGAAATATGGCGATCCCTACCGGGCCGAAGCTCAATATTTCATTGCCACGAATCTCCTTTCAAGCGATCGGGAAAAAGGACTGAGCCA
>DATENN010000242.1:0-7367 GCA_035275045.1 Pyrinomonadaceae bacterium | reverse complement strand
AATATGATTTGCAGTTCTTTGCGCACGTCCGGCGGTAGGTCTTCAATGTCGGCTTCATTGCGTGCGGGCAGCATGATGCGTCGAATACCCGCGCGATGCGCAGCCAGGATTTTTTCTTTCAAACCGCCAACAGGAAACACTAAACCGGACAAAGTTATTTCTCCGGTCATTGCTGTGTCGGGACGCACGCGACGCCCGGTGTAAAGCGAGGCGAGCGCGGCCATGATGGTAACGCCCGCACTTGGTCCATCCTTTGGTATTGCGCCAGCCGGAACGTGCAGATGCACTCCATAGTCTTTGAACATTTCCGGATTAATTCCGAATTCAGTCGCGTGTGACCATAAGTACGATTGCGCGGCGCGCGCCGATTCCTGCATCACTTCGCCGAGCTGCCCGGTAATAATTAGTCCGTGACCACCAGGCAGTAGCGTGGCTTCGATGAACAAAACTTCACCGCCCATTTCGGTCCATGCCATGCCGGTTGCAACTCCGGCCGGTAATTCTTTACGTGCCTGTTCCGGATAAAATCTTGGCGCGCCTAAATAGTCATGAATATTGGCCGCATCAACGGTAACGGTTTGCACTTCGCCCTGTGCGATTTTCAATGCAACTTTTCGCGCAATGCTGCCGATGGTGCGTTCAATTTGGCGCACTCCCGCTTCGCGGGTATAGCGCGTGGCGATCAACTCGACTGCGGCATCGGTAAGGGTCAATTGGCCTGCTTTCAAGCCGTTCTCTTCGCCTTGTCGCGGAATTAAATAGCGCTTGGCGATCTGCAACTTTTCCATGTCGCTGTAGCCTGCCAACGCGATGACTTCCATGCGATCGCGCAGCGGCGGCGGAATCGGCCCAAGCTGATTCGCGGTGGCGATAAAAAAAACGCGCGACAAATCGAACGGCAAATCGAGATAGTGATCGCGGAAAGAATTGTTCTGTTGCGGATCGAGAATTTCGAGCAACGCTGCGGACGGATCCCCGCGATAGTCGTTGCCGAGCTTGTCGATTTCATCAAGCATCAGAACCGGATTGTTCACGCCGGCGCGCCGTATCGATTGGATAATCCGGCCCGGCATCGAGCCGATGTAGGTACGGCGATGGCCGCGTAACTCGGCTTCGTCGCGCATACCGCCCAGCGACATGCGTTCGAATTGGCGACCGAGCGCGCGCGCAATTGATCGACCCAACGAGGTTTTGCCGACTCCCGGTGGGCCAACAAAACACAAGATAGGACTCTTGGTGTCCGGCCTCAGTTTGATAACCGCGAGGAATTCCAGTATGCGTTCTTTGACGTCTTCAAGTCCGTAATGGTCTTCGTCCAAAATCTTGCGCGCTTCGTTCAAGTCCAATTTGTCTTCTGAAGACTTGTGCCAGGGAAGCTCGAGCACGTATTCCAGGTACGTCCGGATCACGTGATAGTCAGGAGCGGCGGCCGGCAATTTCTCAAGCCGCTTTAATTCGCGTTCAGCTTCGGTCCGTACTTCTTCCGGCAAATCCGCCTTGTCGAGCCGCTCGCGCAGCAAGCCCGCCTCAGCCTGTTCGCCACTTTCGTCTTCGCCCAATTCCTTTTGAATCGCTTTCATCTGCTGCCGCAGCACATAGTCGCGTTGCGCCTTGTCCATTTCCGACTGCGCTTCGGTTGCAATCTTCGAACGCAACTGAATGATTTCCAGTTCGCGCGCGAGATAACCGTGCGCCAGCCGCAACAACTCGTCGGCGCTGTTCGCCTCGAGCATCTTTTGTTCCTGCTCGACGCCGAGATTCAAAATCGAACCAAGAAAATAAGCGAGCCGAACCGGTTCAACTGAACCGAGAATCGCTACGCGGACTTCCGGTGGAATGCCGGGCAGCAAGGCCAGGGCTTGTTGGACCATTGACTGCACGTTGCGCTTGGTTGCCTCAACCTCTTCGCTGTCTTCAGTTTTTACCTCGGGCAAAATCCGAACGATGGCCCGCAGGTATGGCTCTTCCTGTTTCCATGAAATCACTTCGATACGTTCGGTGCCCTGCGCGATGATGTGGATAGCGTCTTCAATCCGCTCCATCCTTTTGATCATTGCCAGCGTGCCAACCTTATACAGATCACTTGATTTAGCGTCCTGAGTGCCGAGATGAACCTCCGCGCGGACGGTGATGCATCCGATCAATTTCTCTTCGGTACTCAAGGCGGCTTCGACGGCGGCGACGGATCGCGGTCGCCCCACTGACAATGGCACCACAGTTTCGGGGAAGAGCGTCGTGTTCTGGAGCGCGAGCACCGGAATCTCGAAGGGTTCGGCAGGGTTACGAGTGACGCTGCCGGCGGTTTGTTCCGCTGTAGCTTTGGGCGGAGTTGCGGCTTCTGACTGCGACGCCTGAGCGGCGTCTTGATTGGACGCGTTCGCGTCTAAATTTTGTTTAGTCTCTTCTGCCATCATGTTATTCGAGAATCTTTCGGTCGCTCACTTGCAATTCAAGTTGATGATCAAAAAGCCGTCGCGGTAATCGTGCGCCACACTTGCTTCCTCGAGCGGGCAAGGAAATTGTATGGTCTTCTCAAAGCGGCTGTAGGTTATTTCCATCTGCTGATAGCTAAACCCTTCTCTGTAAATCGTGTCCTTGCGACAACCGGAGACTCGTAAGATCGATTCATCAAGTTGAATCTCTAACTCGTCGGCGCAAATGCCCGCTACATCAAGTTTCACCATCCAGCCTTCGTCGGTTCGATAAACGTCTGCCGCCGGACTCCACAAACGACCCGACGGTTTGACACGATGAGTCATTGTCAAAAAAGAAAACTCGCGATACGGGTTCGGCATGTTTATAGAATACGGGAATTAGGCAAGGTACAAAAGGGAGGCCCATAGCCAGGCAGGGCCCTGGACCTCCCTCTGCAGGGGGATATTCAAGGTCTTCTAACCGAAAACCCTGCCCCAGAAGGAAGATTCTCGGGAGATGTCTTCGAGCGCGTCGGCGAGCTCTCGATCAGCCTCGGTTTCCACGGCGATGTCTCCCATCGAAATTATGCCGCGGAGATTGCCACTCTCGCTGACGATGGGGATGCGCCGCACCTGTTTCGAACCCATCTTTCTAATGACATCAACTACGCGATCGTGTGGGCGCGCGGTGTGCACATCCGTGGTCATCAATTCTTCCGCGCGCGTGGTGTCGCAGTTCTTGCCTTCCGCAACTGCGCGCACAGCGATATCGCGGTCAGTAATCAAGCCCAATAGTTTTCCGCGGCCGTAGTTACTTCCAGTTAAACGATTGTCGGCGGCAGCCGCGCGGCCATCACCGTTGCCGGCGCCGTAGTCGACGATAGGAATGACGCCCGTGTCTTCTTCGCGCATCATCATTGCAACTTCACGCAAGGTAGTGTCCCGAGTTGCGACTGCCAACTCGCGCGTCATGATGTCCCGACAACGAAGTCGTGAACGTGTGGCGCGATCATAGTAGCGAGGCTCAGTGCCATAGTCGCGACCTTCACGGCCATATCCGCTGCGGGTTTCCTCCCGCTCTGTCCTTGCGTAATCGTTGTAGCGCGGTTCGTCGTATTCATAATTGGCGCGTTCACCAAAACGGCCGCGCCCAAAATCACGCCGCTCCGCATCAATGGCTGATTGTTCACGCGACTCGTATGGTTGGTCATAATTCCAGGGACGTTCACGTTGAAAGCGATCGTTTCGCACGTAAAGGTCTCGATCATCTTCGTTCCTGTATCTGGACATATCTCCTCCTCGCATTCTGGAAAGTGTAAAGCCCCGCTTGAATAACGAGGCGAGCAGTTGATTTGCGGGGGGCTAATGCCGGGGAAGCGTTACTTGAAAGGGAACGCGAGGATCATAACTCCAAACGCAGGCGGTGACCAACAGGCATGAAGACTCAGCAAATTTGGGGGAGAGTTCGGTGTCTATCGATTGCCGGTCTCGATTTCAGCAACAAGTTGAACCCGTGAAGTTATATCGAGCGAACCTACTTCGATCGGCGTTTGCACTGCTTGAGCACGCATGGTCTGAATACTGTCAGCAGCATAAATCGGCCGTGGCCGTTCAAAGCCTTCCTCCTGGACTTCGACTATCCGAACGAGCCGTCCACCAAGCGCGCGCGCAATGACCTGGGCTTTCGACACAGCTTCTTTGGTCGCTTCAGACAATGCTTGATCGCGCGCGCCGCGATCATTTCTGAGCGTGAAAGAAATTCCGGCGACGTCGTTGGCTCCCGCTTGTGAGGCAGCATCAAGGGCGACTCCTACTTTGGTCAGATCAGATAAGACCACAGTAACAGAATTGCGCGCTTCGTAACCGACGATCGTCGGCGGCTGATTTTCCTTGTAGACGCGTTGTGGCTGCAAACTGTAGCCGCTCGTTTTGATTTCCGCGCCGCTACCTAATGCGGCTTTCAGAGCTCGCACCACGGCATCGCTCTTACTCGCGTTTTGTTGTTGCGCGTCGAGCGCCGCTCGAGCTTGCGTCACAACCGAGATCGTTAATGTGGCGGTGTCCGGTTGCGCTTGAATGATGGCATCGCCGGTAACTAATACTTTGGTCAAGCCGCTCGTGCTTGCTTGCGTAGCTGTTGCCGCTTGGTCCAACGGTCGCAGTGACCGCAGTTCGAATGGAGTGCCTTCCATGTAAATGGTCATGACATCCGTTTTGGTCTCGCCAATCGCTTCAACTTCAGTTGATTCGACGAACCACCCTTCATTCCGAAAGCGTTGCGCATTCAGCAAAAGATATTTTTGGTTACCGGAAGCGATTAGCCAGCCGCCCGCTTCAACCGTTTTTTGCAAGCGGCCACGCACTGTGATTTCCTTTGCCAGCGCAGCAGTTGAAAGGGCCGCAATCATCACGATCAAGCCGATAAAAGTTATAAGTTGTCTTTTCATTAGAGCCTCCTAAAACAATTTGGCGCACGATTCGCACCGCTTTTAAGAACGATGAAAAAAGCAATTCTTGCATCGGTTATCCGGCGCCGTCGTTCCCGATGGCTTCGACCGGGCAGCATAGCACCGCCTCTTCGCATAACGCTGTTTCTTCCTCGCCTTCGGGCTGCTTGAACACAAAAGAATAATTGTTTTGATCGGATCGCATGAAGTTTGCGGGCGCAGTGTCGCGACACACATCGCAATCAATGCAGGTCGAATCGACGTAGTAGGCGCCGGGAATATTCTCTTTTACGCGATCGTTTCGATCAGGCATGAACGGCAAAATCCAGAAGTCAGAGGTCAGAGACAGAGGTCAGAGATCAGAGGTCGGAAGTCAGAGGTCAGAAGTCAGAGGTCAGAAGTCAGAAGTCAGAAGTCACGAGTCAGATGTGGATTGTACGCCGATTGGTCTCCACCGGTTCGCTGACCTCCGACCTCCGACCTCTGACATCTGGCTTCTGACCTCCGACCTCCGACCTCCGAACTCTGACCTCTGACCTCTGACCTCTGGCTTCTGACCTCTGACTCCGGTCCTCGTGCTCACGAATGGGTCATTTCCTCTGGTTTGACGAACTTATCAAAGTCTTCGCCACTCAAAAATCCCAGCTCGACAGCCGATTGCCGCAGGCTAATGTGCTTCTTGTGGGCATTCTTTGCGACTTGCGCGGCCTTGTCATAGCCAATGTGCGGATTCAGCGCCGTTACCAACATCAACGACTCTTTTACATACTCATCGATCTGTTCACGATTCAATGCGATGCCCTTAATGCAGTACTCGACAAATCCATGACAGGCATCGTGGAGCAATCGAATAGAGTGCAAAAAGTTATGAATCATTACCGGCTTAAATACGTTGAGTTCAAATTGTCCCTGCGAACCACCAAAGGTTATTGCCGCGTCGTTGCCGAAAACCTGAGCCGCTACCATCGTCATTGCTTCGCTCTGCGTCGGGTTAACTTTCCCGGGCATGATTGACGAGCCCGGCTCGTTTTCCGGCAACACTAATTCACCCAAACCGCAGCGCGGTCCTGACGCCAGCCAGCGAATATCGTTGGCAATTTTCGTCAGCGACGCGGCCAATGTTTTCAGCGCGCCGCTCGCAAAAATGATTTCGTCGTGGGCTGAAAGCGCGGCAAACTTATTGGGATGAGATTTGAACGGCAAGCCAGTTAATGTTGCTATTTTTTTTGCCGCGCGCTCACCGAATTCAGGATGCGAGTTGAGGCCCGTGCCGACCGCTGTGCCGCCTATTGCCAGCTCCAGTAATCCGGGCAGTGCCATGTTCAGCCGGTCGATATCCCGCTCGAGTAAACTCGCCCAACCAGACATTTCCTGGCCCACCGTTAGCGGCGTCGCGTCCTGCAAGTGCGTGCGTCCAATCTTGACTACGTCTTTGAATTCTTCAGCCTTCGCAGCAATCGCAGCATGCACTTCCTGGATCGCAGGAATCAGCCGGCTTAGTTGTTCTGCGCCGGCGATATACATCGCAGTGGGAAAAGTGTCGTTTGACGACTGCGACATATTCACGTCATCGTTCGGATGAATTGGCTTCTTGCTGCCCATGACGCCACCCGCCAACTCGATGGCCCGATTCGAGATGACTTCGTTCGCATTCATGTTGGTTTGGGTGCCGCTTCCGGTTTGCCAAACCCGAAGCGGAAAATGTTCATCGAGTTTTCCCGAAATCACTTCGTCCGCGGCTTGCTCGATTAGCTTAAGTTTTTCCGCCGGTAGTTTGCCCAGCTCGTGATTCACCAGCGCCGCTGCCTTTTTCAGAATGCCGAGCGCGCGAATCATCTCCCTCGGCATCTTGTCGTCGCCGATGTTGAAATGGAGCAAGCTGCGCTGGGTTTGCGCGCCCCAGTATCGATCCGCCGCAACCTGGATCTGGCCCATAGAATCGCTCTCGTTACGCATGTTCGTTGGTTGTTGCTGAGGCATAGACGTTGGAATCTCGACTGGCTGGCCTATTGTACGTCTCGGTAACCAGCCCGCAAAGAGGTTGCGCCCGAATTTGTTTGCCTAACGCAAACTATCAGTTTTCTTCGCGTAAGAGGCTCTTCGACAATTGGGCTTGCGTTATAGATCAGGACGCGTAACGCACCAAAGACGAAAGCTTGTCAATTTCGCCGGCCTTAAGATAGAGTCTTAACGCAACCCCCCTTTACAGTACGCGCAGGAATACCAGGAAGGCATGTCGGCTCCCGATCCAACACCCCCTGTCCACGCACAAACCGACCAACGGGCTCTGATTTTGGTTGTTGAACGCAACCCAATGGTTCAACGGCTGGAACGCTTCTTTCTTGAGCAGGCCGGCTTTGGCGTTGAGTTCACCGAGGACGGTCTCACGGCCCTGGCGCGCGCGCGCGAGTTGAAGCCAAGGATAGTCGTCACTGAAATCCTGGTGCCTAAGCTTGACGGTTTGGAACTCTGCCGCCGAATCAAAACTGAAGCGGAGACGCGTAAC
>DATENN010000241.1:0-19144 GCA_035275045.1 Pyrinomonadaceae bacterium | reverse complement strand
GCTTCTGCAAGCGAATGGACGTGGGCCGATTTTAGGGAATCGTTGCGACAACAACTGTCCGAAAGATTTGCTGCTAATGGTAATGGCGGTTGACCCGTAGGCTCATATATCAATGAGAATTCTACTGTTAATGGATCCACTAATCGCGGTGCCGCCTCGTGAATATGGTGGTATTGAACGGGTTGTGGCCGACTTGGCAAACGAATTGCACCGCCGCGGCCACGGCGTGACGGTCTGGGCCGCTCCAGGTTCACACGTTATGTGCGAACTTGAGACCTTTGGATGCGAAGGTGAATGGACGCGCCGCAGCAATATTCGGAATTCCGCTTTGGTTACGGCAAGATTTTGGAGTAGTCCTAAACGATTCGACATCGTTCACAATTTTGGCCGACTCGCCTATTTGCTACCCATACTACGATGGGATGTACCCAAGATTCAGACATATATGAGATGGGTTGAGAATCGAAATATTAGATACGTCAACAAATTGGGCGCACGCCGAATTACTTACACAGCTGTCAGTAACGCTATTCGGAATACCGGTTCGCCGGGGGGCGGAGACTGGCGAGTGATTTACAACTGTGCACCAAAGGACCAATTTGCTTTTCGCGAAGATATTGATCCGAATACGGCACCTCTTGTTTTTCTCGGCCGCCTCGAACGTTGCAAGGGGGCTCACTCGGCAATTGCAGTTGCACGTCGACTTAACCGAAGGTTGATAATTGCTGGCAACATTTCCAATCTGCCTGAAGAAAAACTTTACTTCCAACAGGAGATCAAGCCGAATATCGACGGCGAATTGATCTCATATATTGGACCAGTAAATAACGAACAAAAGAACCGGCTCTTAGGCGAGGCCGCAGCGATGTTATTGCCTATAGAATGGGAAGAGCCATTTCCTATTGTATTACCGGAGTCGATGCTGTGCGGCACGCCTGTGATTGCTTTTCGGCGAGGCGGCGTGCCCGAAGGAATCGATCATGGACGGACAGGATTTGTGTGCGATAACCAGGTCGAAATGGCCGAATTAGTGCTCCGGTTGAATGAGATAGATCGACGCGCTTGCCGACAGGAAGCCGAAGCGCGATATAGCGCAGAAGCTATTACAGACTGTTACGAGAACTTGTACCGCGAAGTATCCATAGGCAGACGGAGTGCAAAAAGTTGAACAGCCGAAACCCGCAGAGCGTTTGTATCGTTACACCGAGCTATCTTTCCAGCACGCCTCGCGTTGTTAAGGAAGCGGATGCTCTGTGGGCTGCAGGTTTTGGGGTGCACGTCGTTTTTTCGCAAGGCAATCTCGAGGCGCTTCGACAACATGATGCTTCTTTACTCTCAGAAAAGTTATGGACTTGGTCGACGGTCGGCTGGTCTTCCGCGCGCAAGCAAGAACGTTGGCTTTATAAGAAAAGTAAGTTGCGCTTTCACTTGTCGGCACGACTTCCTTTGCTTTGGAAGACAGGACGATTCATTGGACATGGCGAGAGTAGGGTCTATAAAGAGCTTTGTGAACTTGCAGCAACGTCGCCCGCACAAATTTACATCGGCCATTATCCGGCGGGCTTGGCGGCGGCCGCGTATGCAGCGGAACAAAACAGCGCTTTATTGGGTTATGACGCTGAGGATCTTCACAGCGCTGAAGGCACAACACCGCAAGGACGAAAACACGCGACCCGAGCAGGAATAATTGAGCGAAGATATTTGTCGCGATGCGTACATATTTCTACCGTTTCAGAACTGGTTGCTAGTGAGTTGCGCAATCGATATGGCATTCAAAAACCTTTGGTCCTACATAATGTTTTTCCATTGGCTGAGCTTCAAAAATTGGACGGGGAAATAAAGGATCGAGTGGACAAGAGTGTCCCGTCGCTTTACTGGTATTCGCAAACGCTTGGGAAGGGGCGAGGGATTGAAGACGTAATTAAGGCGACCGGTTTGCTAAGGCACAGGTTTGAGTTACACCTAAGAGGGGCGGCTTCCGACTCAACGAAGGCGTATTTTCGGCGTCTCAGCAAAACATGCGGTGTTGAAAACGCTGTGTTCTTTCACGATCTGGTTAGTCCGGATGAATTGCTATCGCGTACCTGCGAACATGATGTAGGTCTGTCAGTTGATCAACCGATAACGCGCAGTCGCGACTTAGCGATTCCGAATAAACTATTTTTCTATTTGCTTGCCGGTCTAGCGGTAGTTGCAACTAGCATTACGGGACAGCAATCCGTTATGGATGAGTGTTCGGACGTCGGTTTTGTTTACAAGCCCGGCGACTACGAAGGCTTAGCCGACGGTTTGAACCGGTTGCTTTCAGACCACGCTGCACTGTTGGCTTGTAAACAAGCTGCTCGAAAAGCAGCTGAAACAAGGTGGAACTGGGAAACCGAGAGTAGAAAGCTGGTTAAGAGCATTTTGATAGCGTTTCAAGAGTCTTCGCAGCAGACTGACGCAGTATTGAGCTGATGCTAAGAAGAGTTCTGATCGTCACGCCGCATTTCCCGCCGATCAATAAGCCGGATCATCAGCGCGTTCGTATGTCGCTGCCATATTTCAGGGAATTCGGCTGGGAACCTACTGTCTTGACCGTGGCCCCTTCATTCGTAGAAGGAAAACATGACCTTCAGCTACTCAAAACCGTTCCGCCGGAAACTACTGTTATCGCCACGAAGGCAGTGCCGAGTGCATACACCAGGAGATTCGGCTTAGGTGATCTAGGTGTGCGGGCATGGCCGTATTTGGGCAGAGCAGGGGATAAGGTCCTTCAAGAAAAACCATTTGACGTCATCTACATTTCGACGACTGTGTTTCATGTTATGGCACTGGGACCTCGTTGGCTCAGACGTTGGGGGATTCCGTACGTTCTGGATTTTCAGGATCCTTGGTTGAGTGATTACTTTGACGGCCGTCACGAGCGGCCTCCAGGTGGACATTTCAAATATCAGATGAGCCAACGGCTTGCGCGAATGCTGGAGCCATATGCTTTGAAGAGCGCTGCCCACGTTATTAGCGTCTCTCCCGCATATCCTGAGACGTTGATGAATAGATATCACTGGCTGGGACCGGACCACTTCACCGTTCTGCCATTCGGTGCATCGCAGAGCGACTTTGAACAGCTAAGCCTTTTGGGAGTTACTCAAAGCTGTTTTGACAAGTCCGACGGAAAAAAACATTGGGTATATGTTGGAAGAGGCGGAAGTGATATGGCATTGGCCGTCAGTGCGCTGTTCGAGGCGGTTGCGCGCTCGCGTAGCCAAGATCCGAGCAAATGGAAGGACGTTATATTGCATTTCGTGGGAACTGACTATGCCCAACGGCAGCGAGCTGTCAAAACGATTGAGCCAATCGCGCTACAGTGCGGGATTTCCGATCTGGTTCGCGAATCCACCGAGAGAATTCCTTATCTCGAAGGCCTTCGGTGTTTGTTGGACGCTGACGCATTAATAGTTCCTGGATCAGATGATCCGAGCTATACGCCATCGAAAATATATCCTTATATTCTCGCGGATAAACCATTACTCGCGATTCTTCACGAGGCTAGTAGCGCGGTCAAGGTTATTAAACAGACTAACGCCGGAATAGTCGTTACATTCTCAACTCATGACAAGGCAACCGATTTATCGTTGACGATTGAAAAAAGCTGGTTGAGGTCAACCGAACCCCCGTCTACGGTGACCAATTTTGAAGCGTTCGACACCTATTCGGCTCGCGAGATAACGCGCAAACACTGCGAAATATTCGACCGCGTGATGTCAGCTGCGACCTTACCGATTTCCCGCACTAAGCCTACTCTGAGGTAATCGAAATGCTTTCGGTTGTACTTGCGAAGATAAGTGCTAGCATCCCGAGTTCGTTGAAATACCCCCTCGCACCTTTGATGCCCCTGTATGCGCGCCTACTGAGTCTCGGTGAACCTATTATTGACGTACCGAGTAAGGCCGGACAATTTCGTTGGCGCATAGATGAGCTGACCTGCCAGCGAATTATTCTCGGTACGTACGAGCCGTATATGCAAAAAGCGTTTGTTAGGTACGTACGCAAAGGCGCCACGGTGTTTGATGTAGGGGCGCATGCGGGTTATCACACCGCACTCTGCAGTTTGCTTGTAGGTGAATTTGGTAAGGTCGTCTCTTTTGAACCACATCCAAAAAATATAGCTTCCTTGAAAAGTCAGATTGAAGTCAATCGATTCCGTAACGTTACGGTTTCATCCTTTGCACTGAGTGATCGCTGCGGGGTGGCGCAACTGGATACATCAAGTGGAAACAGTCAGGGACACGTGAGTCAAGCCGGGGATTTTTCTATCTGTTTAAGGACTATGGATGAACTTGTGCGGAACGAGGGTTTCGCATCTCCGGATTTGGTTAAGATCGACGTTGAGGGGCATGAATCAGAAGTGCTAAGAGGGGCCCAGCAAACCCTGGTGGAATTTAAACCCGTTGTGCTGTGCGATTACAATGACGACAGGTCATTCTCGGAAGTTAGAGATATATTGCAGCCTCTCGGATACTCAGTCAGCCCGGGCCCACCAATAATCGGCATACACGGCGACCAACTCAATTGAAGGCATGGAAACAACGCATACCTCCAGGGTTGGCGATCTTCCGTCTTGCATATCATCAAGAAATATTTCGAGTCGTTTTCACATAGCTGTTGTCACAAGCCATCCTATCCAGTATCAGGCACCCTGGTTTCGCGCCTTGACGTCGTTTAGTGATGTTGATCTTCAGGTGTTGTTCTGCCATCAAGCGACGCCTAGTGAACAGGCCGCTGCCGGATTCGGCGTCGAGTTCGATTGGGATGGCGGACTATTGGAGGGTTACCGGTCGCGCTTCTTGGTTAATGTTGCGGCCAAACCGTCAGTCCATACTTTTTTTGGATTGGACACGCCGGAATTAACGGAAATCATAAAGCGGCACAAGTACGACGCAGTCATCGTCGCGGGTTGGCATTATAAGAGCGCCTGGCAAGCGATCAGGGCTTGTTGGAAAAGTCAGACTCCGGTGATGGTTCGGAGTGACTCTCATCTGCACTCGAATCGAAGCGGTGTAAAAAGCGTTGGGAAGTGGCCTTTTTACCGTTGGTTTATTCCTAGGTTCGATGCTTGTTTGCCAGTGGGCCAATGGTCTCGCGAATACTTCATGCATTACGGTGCCCGCCCCGAGAAAATATTCATTGTGCCGCATGCGGTTGACGACACTTTTTTTTCGCGTGAGCTAAAGCGTTTGACTATATGCCGTGCTGAGTTGTGTTCCGAATGGAACCTTGATGTTGAGGCACCGGTTTTTTTGTTTGCTGGCAAGTTCGTCGAGAACAAACGACCGCTTGATTTTCTAAAAGCAATTGATCTCATTGTTAAGCGCGGAGCGGATGTCGCGGGTTTGATGGTAGGTGATGGTCCCTTGCGGGGCGCGTGTGAGGCGTTTGTAAGCCGAGAACGCCTTCCTGTCAGGTTTACTGGATTTCTGAACCAGAGCGATATGCCCAAAGCGTACGTGGTTTCTAATGCGTTGGTCTTACCGTCAGAGGGCGAAACGTGGGGTCTCGTGGTTAACGAAGCGATGATCGGCGGAGTCCCTGCGTTCGTTAGTGATCAGGTAGGGTGTGCACCAGATATGATCAGCGACGGTCAAACAGGTTATGTCTACCCCGTGGGTAACATCGAAGCGTTGGCGGAGTTCATGTTTTGGTTCGCCAGAGACAAACCAAAACAACAGCATATGGGCGGAGAAGCCGAGAAGAAGGCAAGAAGCTATTCCGCTATGTGCGGCGCGCAGGCTACTCTAAATGCCGTGCGATCCGTTGTTGGTGTACAGGGGCGACAGTCATGAAAAACCCACTATCAAGAGGCGGCTTAACTGGCTTCCTATTACTTGTTGCAGTGCCAACAGCTTTAATAGCCTTTCTATGGGCGACGCGGGCGAATGAAGTGTCTGCCCTCCAGTTGCTTCTCGCGTTTGGTTTGATTTTTGTTCCTTGGCAAGCCTATCTAAATTGGCGGAGGGAAGGGCGGCCAGAACTACCTCTATTCGGGATGATAGCGCTAATGTATTTCCTGTATTTCGGAATACCGCTGTTCTGGGGTGACTTAACTATCACCACGAATTTGTCTCCGTTGGGACAGGAGGTTCCAACTTCCGCAATAACAGCCGCGCTTATGATGGCTTTTTTGGGAGTCTGCTCGCTGTACATCGGCATGAAGAGCAAAATCGGTCGCATGTTTACACCGCGCAACCTCGAAGCCGTCGGCCTTAGGCCTGGAAGGCTCTCCTATATCCGCTTGGTGCTTGTGGTTGGCAGTTTCATAAATTTCTCCGACGGTTTCACGAACTTCGTCGGACAGGGCGGGCAACAGGCCTTCGCAATCCTTGTCTCTACTATCCCCTTGCTCGCTTTTGCCATCCTGTTTCGCAATTACCTTAAAGGCGAAGCAAAGAAAATAGACAAAATTCTAATCCTCGGTTTCTTAGGGACGCGATTCCTGTCCGGCATGTCTTCAGGTTGGTTGGGAGTGTTTACGTCCATTCTGATTATTTGCGCCGCGCTTTACATTGCCGAGCGTAAGCGTATCCCACGCTTCGCACTTCTGGTAGTGGTCGCCTTCACCCTTTTCTTTCAGGTAGGTAAAGACGATTTTCGTCGAGTGTACTGGCGTGATCAAGCCGGCGGAGCGGGCCGATTGGAGCGCATGCAATTTTGGATTGACAGTTCCTCATCCAAGTGGGTAGAAGCCATTGATGATCCTACTGGCGAAACTATTAAGGAAGCATTGAGCCCGAGTGTTAACCGTCTGTCATTATTGAGCCAATCCGGTAACGTAATTGATAAAACCCCTTCAGTAGTTGCTTACCAATACGGACAATTGTATTCCTACATGTTCATTACGTTCGTACCCCGATTCATTTGGCCGGATAAGCCTTCTGTTAATGAAGCGAACCAGTATTATCAGGTGGCCTATGGTCTAACGTCTGAAGAAAATCTTGAAGGCGTGTCCATTGCAGTCGGAACTCTGACCGAGGGTTATATGAGCTTCGGTTGGTGGGGCGCGCTGGGGATAATGTTCCTATCGGGCATTTTCTTCGACTTTTTTCAGAGCACCTTTCTTTCCCGTGCTTCAGGTCAGATACTGAGTGCGCTTGGTGTGGTCTTACTGCCGCAATTCTTGTCTATTGAATCCCAACTGGCACAGTACATGGGCGGTATTGTCCAGCAGATACTTTTCAGTCTGATTATTATGCTGCCGGCGCTAAGCCTACGTCGCAGTCAGGTGCGTTTCATGAAACCCGCGTTGGAATATGGCAGCAAGTAATAGTCTTTTTGTCCGTGGTTTGTTCCCAGAGTTCGGCAAGGATCACCTTGGTGGAATCCAGGTCAGCGGTGACATTGCCTGGCAGGCCGTGTCCGAAAACAGCGCCGCCGATTTGTTTTCTTATGAAGCTCCGCGTGGTACGCCGTGGGCCACGCAACGCGCATTCAGCTTACGAACGAAATCAATATTTTCGGCCCTGACACGCCGTGGCAATCCCGACCTTCTGCTGGTCTGGCAAATCGGGTTGTTGAAATTGCTGCCATTCTTCCTCCACCAACCCCGAAAAGTGGTGCTCTTTCTCCACGGCATCGAAGCTTGGAAAAAGCAAGACTGGTTAACGCGAGAATTACTCAAGCGGGTTGATTTGTTCTTGTGTAACAGCGATCACACCTGGCGTCAATTTTCACGGTACAACCCCTCCCGTGCCCGGGCGCCACACAGCGTGGTTCCCTTAGGAATCTATACGCCCGTTACTTATGAAACCCGCGCGCCGTTATCGCCGCCCGCAGCCCTGATACTCAGCCGTTTGGACAAGACAGAAGATTACAAGGGTCATCGCGAACTGATCACTACCTGGCCGTGGGTTTTGAAGCTACAACCGCAGGCTCAACTCTGGATTGCCGGTGATGGTAATTTGCGTCGCGACTTAGAAATTTTGGTCTCGGAACTAGGGCTGGAAGAGAGCGTCAAATTTTATGGCAAAGTTTCGGAGCGTAAAAAGGAAGAGTTGTTGCGCGGATCGCGTTGTCTGGTGATGCCTAGTCGTGGTGAGGGATTTGGTCTGGTTTATCTAGAAGCCATGCGTCTCGGCCGGCCGTGTCTGGTAAGCACTTTTGATGCAGGTAGAGAAGTGGTAAATCCCCCGGAGGCAGGGCTGGCAGTGGACCCCACAATCAGGGCCGAATTGGCGGCATCGTTATCACGCTTGCTTAGCGATGGTACGGAATGGGAAAACTGGTCGATCAATGCAAGGCGGCGTTATGAAGCAAACTACACCGCAGTTCGATTTCAAGAGCGACTGCTCAAGGTTTTATTTGCTGAAAAGTTATCCGCAGAAACTGCAAGCGACCGTATTTTAGAAGAGTCGGTCGTCTCTGTCCCTCAACCACAAACTGAAGCTGCAGCCTTCATTGGCTGGGTGTCTGGCCGCCCCTCGGATCGTCGTTGAGAGTCCTTCACGTTATTCCTTCTATCTCCGAGCGGGCGGGTGGACCATCGCAAGCAATTCTACCGATGTGTCGTGCGCTAATTGCGCAAGGTGTGGATGTCACGCTCGCGACCACGGATCATGATCTGCCAGTCGCAACTTGCGAATTTCTTGCAGCGACTTGCCAAAACGGCGCCGCGGTGAGGATTGAAGGCAATGTGCCAGCGGCAACCGGCAACGAGCAACGGGAGGGGAATGAAGTGCTGTCGGGTACGACCACACCAAATCCGAACCTTGAAACCCGAAACCACAACGGCATCCCAACAATCTTTTTTCCCTGGCAATTCGGCACGTCTTACAAGTACTCGCGGCCGTTTGCGCAATGGCTCAATAAACATGTGGCCGACTTCGATCTGGTTCATGTTCATGCGGTCTTCAATCATGCCTCCGGGGCGGCTGCACGCGCCTGCCTTAAACACGGTGTGCCTTATGTAGTCAGGCCGCTCGGCACGCTCGATCCATGGAGCATGAGGCAAAAGTCATTCAAAAAAAAGATGTTCTGGTGGTTGCACGGCAAGCGACTATTAAGTAGCGCGGCGGTGATTCACTACACAACCGAAGGGGAGAAACAGGCTACTGAACAATCGCTCGGATTAAATCATGGAGCCGTTGTTCCGCTCGGAGTGGATTCGCAAAACCTCGGCTACGATGCCGCGTTAGAGGCTCCCCGCGATCCTTACGTCCTTTTTCTATCGCGACTACATCCGAAAAAAGCTGTCCATGTGCTGGTCCCAGCATTTTTGTCCGCTGCTAAAAGAGTAAGAGATCGAAATTGGCGACTAGTGATTGCCGGAGATGGCCCTGAGGATTATTACGCGCAAGTCAAACGACTTATCGAGTCCGGCAGCGGGCACGATCAAATAGTTCTCAAAGGATGGGTCAAGGGTGAGACGAAACGTGAACTACTTCAGCAAGCGTCGGTATTTGCGTTACCGTCGTATCAGGAGAACTTTGCACTGTGCGTAGTGGAAGCGATGTCATGCGGCATTCCTGTGGTTGTAAGCCCACAGGTGAATCTTGCGTCTGATATCGCCGCTGCCACCGCCGGGTGGATTTCCGACGTCAACGTCGATGATCTTACGCGCACGCTGACTGAAGCGATGCTGTCTGAAAGCGAACGTTTAAAGCGCGGTAAAAATGGAAAAGCATTGGCGCGCAGTTTCGAATGGGATCAAATCGGTCCAAAACTGGTTCATATGTACGAATTAATCCACGCTTGAACCCCGATTAGCGAATCAAAGTTGATTTCCCAAAACGTCAAAGATCTTTATTACGTGCTGATGTATCCGTGTTCACGGCTGCTGAAGCCCCTCTATCGTCTGCATTACCGATTAATTAATAATGATCGGTCGAAGGTGCATCTCGGTTGTGGCACAAGCTACCTCACCGGGTTCGTCAACATCGATGGAAATTTCAGAAGAAGAGTGGATTACGCCCTCGACATTAGAGTGGGGCTGCCATTTCCTGACGATTCGATCGAGTTTATCTACTCGTGCCACATGATGGAGCATCTCCATATTTGGGAAGCGATCGATTTACTCCGTGAGTGTCGTCGCGTTCTAAGCAGGACGGGTTATATGAGGCTGACACTGCCCGATTTCGGCTACGTAAGAAAGCTATTATCAGGTGAGGAAGTTTGCGAATTTCCGCGCCGTTTCAGAAGCAAAGAAGGCCAGGCAATTAATCACCTCTTTTGTGACGGTCAACATAAATATGCATTTAGTGAAGAGGTAATTAGGGAGCTTGCATCAGAGATCGGATTTTCAAACGTTGTTACCGCGCCGTTGTGCGATTCAAAGCTACCAGACCAGGCGGAACCCGGCGGCAGCTTTTCCGTGAACCTGTTTAAGTAAACGTGCTGACAGAAATTACGCCACTAATTCTTACGTTCAATGAAGCGCCAAATATCGAACGCACGCTGGAGCGACTGACTTGGGCCCGTGACGTGGTTGTGGTCGACAGTTTCAGTGACGACCAAACGCTCGGTCTAGTATCGCGTTTTCCCAATGTCCGTGTGTACCAAAGGAAGTTCGACAGCTTTGCCGGGCAGTGCAATTTTGGTTTAACTGAAACCGGGATAGCAACGGAGTGGGTACTAAATCTGGATGCTGATTACGTGCTAACTGACGAGTTGATAGCTGAGGTGAAAGCTCTCAAGCCTAATGATGCGATTGGGGGCTATCGATCCAGGTTCATCTATTGCATCAACGGTCGCCGTTTGAGAAGTGGGATCTACCCTCCGGTTACCATTTTGTTTCGAAGGTCGCAAGCATACTTTCGGGACGATGGACACGCCCATCGGGTCATGGTGCATGGTGATACCCAGAATTTGCATTCACCGGTTCTGCACGACGATAGAAAGTCATTGAGTCATTGGTTTGGGGCGCAATCCCGTTATACCAAATTGGAAGCCAACAAGTTGCTGACTGCACCGAGGAATGAGTTGAGTTGGACCGACCGCATTCGTACTTGGCGCCTTTTCGCGCCACCGGCGATGCTTTTCTATTGCTTGATTTTGAGGGGCGGCGTTGTTGACGGTTGGCTTGGATTTTATTACGCCTTTCAACGATCGTTTGCGGAGTTAATGCTGTCTCTGTATTTGCTCGAGCATGACTTAAACGAGACGGAGTTTAACCAGGAAAACAAAAATCGTGGAGTCGGTAGCGAACCGGCAGTTACTAGTCCAGTGACGAAGGCTAATTTGTAAGTATGTGTGGCATTTGCGGTGTAATTGATTGGAGTGGCGAGCAGCGGGCGGCTGCGATCGTGCAGCGCATGTTGCCGGCTATGGTCCATCGCGGGCCCGATGATGAGGGAATCTGGAAACAGCAGAGGTCAGAAGTCAGAGATCAGAGGTCAGAGAAGAGCGGCCGGGACGCCCGCGGTCCAGGTACAGAGCTAAGAGCAAAGGGCGAAGAGCATAGCGCATGGAGCGGTGCCGACGTTGCCGTTGGCATTCGGCGGCTCAGCATCATCGACATTGAAGGTGGGCACCAACCAATGTCGAACCGGGATGGCTCGATCGTCGCGGTGCTCAATGGCGAGATCTACAACTTCCGCGAGCTGCGCGCGCAGCTCGAAGATCGCGGCTACACCTTTCGCACGCGCTCGGATTCTGAAGTGGCGGTCTATGCCTACGAGGAGTGGGGGCCCGCGTGCGTCGAACGGTTTGAGGGCATGTTTGCGATTGCGGTGTTCGAGCAAAGAGCAAAGGGGGAAGAGCAAAGAGCAAAGAGCGAAGAGCAAAGAGGGAAGAGCGGGCGGGACGCCCGCGGTCCCGTAGACGGGCGTGGTCCTAAACTATTCATGGCGCGCGATCGTTTGGGTATTAAGCCGCTTTATTACGCGCTAAAGCGCGGAGTTTCGAGTTTCGAGTTTGGAGTTTCGAATTCCAAATCCGAAAACGCGGAACGGCCAAGCTCGAGCCTGGAAGTTGGCAGTTCGAAGATCAACCAACCAATAGCGGAACACAATACGAGCTCCGAACTGAAGCAAGTGCTTCCACAACTCGAAACGCGAAACTCGAAACTCGAAACCACTTTACTCGAAACTGGAAACTCGAAACCCGAAACTGTATTTATCTTCGCTTCGGAAGTCCGCACGTTGCTTGCCAGCGGCTTGGTACCGCGGCGTTTGTCGCGTGATGCGCTCGAGAGTTACCTGCTGTTCGGCTCTGTCAGCGAACCGATGACGCTGATCGAAGACGTTTACTCTTTGCCTCCCGGTCACCGGATGACGATTGCTTTGGACCAGCCGGCCGCGCCTCTCCGTCCGGAACGTTATTGGAACATTGCGCGAACGCAGCAATCAGCGATCAACCCCGCGCTGCCCGCCACCAACGGAAATAGGCAATCGAATCTCACCAGTGCGCAGCGAGTGCGGCAATTACTGGAAGAGAGTGTGCGCAAACATCTGATCGCCGATGTCCCCGCTGGCGTTTTTCTCAGCAGTGGAATTGATTCGACCGCGCTCGCGGCACTTGCCAGCAGGGAAGCGGCGGGCGTGCACACCTTCACTGTCGCATTTCCTGAAAAGGAGTTCAGCGAGGCTGAGATCGCGCGCCGAACAGCAACGAAGTTCGGCACCACTCATCAGGAGTTGATGCTGAGTGGCGACGAGATGCTGGCCCGAGTTAGCGATGCGGTGAGCGCGCTCGATCAGCCGAGCATGGACGGCATTAACACGTACTTTGTCTCATGGGGCGCGCGACAAGCGGGTTTGAAAGTAGCCTTGTCAGGCTTGGGTGGTGATGAAATTTTCGGTGGCTACAGTACCTTCCGCCGCACGGCGAAGTTTCAAAGGCTGGCGGCGATCGGCGGTAGCGTGCCCCGCGGCGTCCGAGCGGCGATGGCGTCTGCAGTTGCGGAAACAGGCGGGAGATGTGTATCGCGTGATGCCGCGCAAAAACTCGCTGCACTTTGGGACGGCGGTGCGCAGTCTTTGCCCGACGCTTTCTTCTTTGGACGCAACTTGTTTACGCCCGCACAAGTTGCGAAGTTACAACGCGATCAGAAGCGCAATGGTACGCCCGCGCTTTGGCGCACCTGGTTAACCGAAACGGCGAAGGAAGCAAACGAGCTTGACATGTTTGGCGCCGTAACCTGCATGGAAGCGCGCTCGTATCTGGTCAATACATTGCTGCGCGACACGGATTCGATGAGCATGGCGCACTCTCTTGAAGTGCGCGTGCCGTTTCTCAATCACCCGCTGGTAGAGTTTGTCACGCATCTGCCGCAGGCCGCAAAGTTGAAAAACGGAATTCCAAAAGCGTTGCTGGTCGAGGCATTGTCCGACGTGCTGCCAACTGAGGTTGTCAATCAAACCAAGCGTGGCTTCACGTTTCCGTGGGCCGAGTGGCTGCGTGGTCCATTGAAAAACAAAGTCGAGCGCGGCTTGTCGGAGTTATCGCCGTCGCTCAACGAAGTTTTGGACGCGAAGGAGACGCGACGAGTTTGGCAAGACTATCTGGACGGCAACACGAGCTGGTCACGCCCCTGGAGTTTGTACGTCTTGAATGAATGGGCGAAGAGAAATATTGATGAAAGGCCGAGTGCTGAGTACTGAGTACTGAGTGCTGAGCAATGAGTGCTGAGCAATAAATGGCGTGCAGACGCACCTGGTATCGCGTGGTGGTACGGACCTGCATCCCGACCAGTACTCAGTACTCAGTACTAAGCTTTTATGTACATCTTAGGTATCAACGCTTATCACGGTGACGCCGCGGCGGCGATCATTAAAGACGGAAAGCTGATTGCCGCGGCCGAGGAGGAGCGCTTTAACCGGGTGAAGCATTGCGCGGGTTTTCCCACCGAGGCGGTTCGCTTTTGTTTGCAAGCCGCAGGCATAGGCATCGAAGACGTCGACCACATCGGTATCTCGCGCGATCCTTCCGCCCACCTGCACAAGAAGATTTTGTTTGGCGCTTCGCGGGCGATGGGCAAGAGGCCAAAGGGCGAAGTAGGTCAGATATCAGATGTCAGAGGACAGATGTCAGAGGTCGGAGATCAGAGGTCGGAGGTCGGAGGACAGGAAGCGCTGTCACTCGAAACACGAAACACGAAACTCGAAACTGCCTTACTCGAAACCCGAAACTCGAAACTCGAAACTAACGAGTACTCAGTACTCAGTACTCAGCACTTTGATGACAACGGAAACGGCAAGCGAGGGTTCATCTCACAAATAAAGGACCGTCTCGCGAATGCTGCGAAGGTGCGCGACTTGAAATCTGACCTCGCGCGCGCGCTTAACGTTGACGCGAAAATCATCCGCGCGAAGTTTCATAATATCGAGCACCATCGCGCCCATCTCGCCAGCTCGTTCTATGTTTCACCCTTCGAACGCGCCGCTCTTCTATCGATAGACGGCTTCGGCGATTTCATCTCCACGATGTGGGGGGTAGGCGAGGGCAACACGATTAAGGTGCTGGGCCAGGTTGAATATCCGCACTCCACCGGGATTGTCTACACCGCCACCACGCAGTTCCTCGGCTTTCCGCATTACGGTGATGAAGGCAAAGTGATGGGCCTCGCTCCTTATGGCAAGCCTCGGTTCATGGACCAGTTCCGCGACATCATTAAGACGGAAGGTGGCGGTAAGTTTAGACTGAATCTCGATTACTTTCGGCATCATGCGGAGGGCGTCGAGATGAGCTGGGACCAGGGCTCGCCCGTAATTGGCCGCATCTTTTCCGGTGCCTTCGTGCGCACCTTCGGTCCGGCGCGCGAACCTGGCAGCGCCTTGACTGAGCGCGAACGAGACATTGCCGCCAGTCTGCAACAGCGTTTGGAAGAGGTCGGTTTTCACATTCTCAATCATCTGCATGAAGAAACGGGACTGACCGATCTGGGTTTGTCGGGAGGCGTCGCCTATAACTCGGTGATGAACGGAAAGATTTTGCTGAACACGCCGTTTACTCGCGTCTATGTGCAACCGGCGGCGGGCGACAGTGGCACGGCGCTGGGCGTCTGCTATGAAATCTATAACGGTCTGCTGCAACAGCCGCGCGGCGAGGTGATGCTCGGCGCCTACACCGGTCCGGAATTCTCTAACGACGAGATTCGTTCTGAATTGCAATCGCGGAAGCTGAATTTCGAAACCTTTAGCGATGAAGAAGTCACGCGCCATGCGGCGGAGGACATTGCCGATGGGTTGGTAGTGGGGTGGTTCCAGGGCGCGATGGAGTTTGGCCCACGCGCACTCGGTAACCGATCGATTGTAGTTGATCCGCGACGCGCTGAAATGAAAGACATTCTGAACGATCGCATCAAGAAGCGTGAGCCGTTCCGTCCTTTTGCTCCGTCGATCCTTGAAGAACACACGGCCGAGTATTTCGAGCAGCACCATCCGGCGCCAACTATGTTGATGGTTTATCAGGTGCGTGAAGAGAAACGCGGCACTGTGCCCGCGATCACGCACGTCGATGGCTCAGGACGATTGCAAACTGTATCACCTGAGGTAAACGCGAGGTACTATCAACTCATCTCGGACTTCTACAAGCTGACAGGGGTGCCGGTGGTGTTGAATACTTCGTTCAACGAGAACGAGCCGGTGGTGTGCACGCCGGCGCACGCGATTGATTGCTTTCTGAAGACGCGGATGGATGTGCTGTATGTTGGGAATCAATGTCTAAGAAGAACGGGCTAGTTTCGAGTTTCGAGTTTCGGGTTTCGAGTTTTACCATCAGCCGCTGACCTTTCACCCTGGAAGGAGAATCAATGGCTACCTTTAAGAAGTTCGAAGAAATCGAGTGCTGGCGCAAAGCGCGCGAGTTAACACAGCGCGTTTATCAGCTGTCACGAACAGACGACTTCGCTAGAGATTTTGCGCTGACGAATCAGATACGCCGTGCCTCTGTTTCAGTGATGTCAAACATAGCCGAAGGTTTTGATCGAAGCGGTACGGGCGAGTTCGTTCGCTTCTTGGCGACGGCAAAAGGTTCCGCTGCCGAAGTGCGGTGCCAGCTTTATGTAGCCGCCGACCAAAACTACGTGGGGGTTGCGGAGTTCAACGAATTGAATTTGCTCGCGGACGAGACCGGTAAGATGATTGGGGGCCTGATGAACTATCTTCGCCGCGCTGGCCACAAGGGCAGTCGCTTTAAGTCCATCTCCTAACAATCGGAAGCGATAATTCTTTGTATTTAACCCGAAACTCGAAACTCGAAACTCGAAACGTATGCGGATACTAGTAACCGGCGGCGCGGGATTCATCGGCTCGCACTTATGCGAACGGCTGTTGGCCGAAGGTCACGACGTTCTTTGTCTCGACAACTTCTTCACCGGCCGGCGTGCCAACATCATCAAGTTGATGGATAACCATCACTTCGAGTTGATCCGCCACGATGTCATCGAGCCGATCCTGCTCGAGGTGGACCAAATTTATAATCTGGCTTGTCCGGCTTCGCCGATACATTATCAATACAATCCGGTTAAAACCGTGAAGACGAGCGTGATGGGAATGATCAATATGCTCGGTCTCGCAAAGCGCGTGCGGGCCAGGATTTTGCAGGCCTCAACTTCTGAAGTCTACGGCGATCCGCTGATTCATCCGCAGCGCGAAGAGTATTGGGGCAACGTCAACCCGATCGGTTTGCGCTCGTGTTATGACGAAGGCAAGCGCATCGCGGAAACTTTGATGATGGATTATCACCGCCAGAACAAGGTCGACACGCGCATCGCGAGGATCTTCAACACCTATGGACCAAGAATGCTGGAGAACGATGGCCGTGTGGTTTCAAACTTCATTGTGCAGGCGCTGCGCGGGCGACCGTTGACGTTGTACGGTTCGGGAGAACAGACCCGGTCGTTTTGTTATGTCGACGATTTGGTTGAGGCACTAATTCGGTTGATGAATGTTGACGATGTCCATGAGCCTGTCAACCTGGGTAATCCGGGTGAGTTCACCATCAAGCAGTTAGCGCAGCAAGTGGTAGCGCTGTGCGAATCGGATTCGCAGATCGAGTATCTGCCGCTGCCGGAAGACGATCCGAAACAGCGGCAGCCAGATATTTCCCGGGCGCAAACGTTGCTCGAATGGAATCCGACTATTCCTTTGCGAGAAGGATTGGTGAAAACGGTCGCGTATTTTCGCAAGAGTATACATAGCGAAGCGGTGTCAATGACCGACGGCTAGACCGGGACATTTATCATTCACCATTTGAGATTTCTCATTTGCTATTTCAAATCTACCGGCAGCGCGGCATCGAAGTGCTGAGCAATGAGTAAGACTGATAGACGTCGAAATGACAAATGAGAAATCTCAAATGATGAATGATAAATAGGATTTGTTTTCTCATAGCTAAATAATGAGGATCCTTCTCCTCAATCAGTGTTTTTATCCCGACGTCATGGCGACAGCCCAGCAGCTGACGGATCTTGCGGTCGGGTTAACTGAAGCTGGTCACGAAGTCACCGTTGTCACCAGCGATCGTGGTTACGACGATCCGAGCAAGCGTTTTCCCCGCCGCGAAACCTGGCGTGGCGTGAACATTATTCGCATTCCTTCAGCAGGCTTGGGAAAAACATCGAAGCCCCGCCGCGCGTTGAACTTCGGAAGCTTTCTCTTAAATTGTTCGTGGCGCTTGTTACGCTTGCCGCGGTTCGATGCAACAGTCGCTTTAACTTCTCCGCCTTTAATCTCCGTTCTCGGATCATTGTTCGTAAGGCTTAAAGGTGGAAGGTTCTACTTTTGGGTGATGGACCTGAATCCTGATGAAGCTATTGCGGCGGGTTGGTTGAAAGAGAAGTCGGTCGCCGCTCGCTTCTTGTCGTTATTGTTGAAATCGAGCATGGTCCATGCGGACGGGATCGTGGCGCTGGATCACTTCATGAAGCAGCGTATCGTCGCGAAGGGGATTTCCCCGGATGTGGTCACGGTGTTGCCGCCCTGGGCGCATGATGATCGCGTACTGTTTGACGAGCAGGGAAGAGAAGCGTTTCGGCGGGCGCACGGCCTTACCAATTCATTTGTAGTGATGTATGCCGGCAACCACAGCCCGTGTCACCCGCTGAACACGCTGCTCGAAGCATCGCTGCGCCTGTCGGATCAAAAAGACATCGTTTTCATGTTTGTTGGTGGCGGAAGTGAACAGAATACTGTGCGGGAATTTGCGTTGAAGAATTCACTCGCGAATGTGCGATGTTTGCCGTATCAGAGCGCGGCGGATTTGTCGGCATCATTGTCTGCGGCTGACCTGCACACGGTGGTTATGGGCGATGCCTTTGTTGGAATTGTCCACCCATGCAAACTTTATAATATATTGAGAGTTGGAGCTCCGTTCCTTTATATTGGTCCCGCCGAAAGTCACATCAGCGAGATCATCTCTGAGTTGGGCGACCGGCACCCAAGTTACGCGGCTGCAAGTGGCGATGGCGAATCTGTGGTCCAGCAGATTCTGGTTGCACGGCGGCAGCGAGCGAACGCAAACAGGAGCCTTCCGGAACTTGCTCAGACATTCTTCCGGGAAAGCCTTATGCCGCAGTTGATAAACTTACTCGAGTCACACTCACGGTGTGCCGGGACTGCAGCGGCCGGGCTTCCCAATGGGCGCATCTTCGTCGGTCCTTCGAATTGATCGAATTAACTGCCGAGTTAAACAAGTAGCTCCCAGAGGTCATTCCGCGTGAAAACGTACTTCGCATTATTCCTGCTGGCCACTTCAGCCTCGCTGGTAATCACCCCGTTAGTGCGCCGGCTGTGTCAACGATTTGATTTATTAGATGTCCCAACCGACGGCCGGCGTGTTCACAAGGACGCCGTGCCTCGACTTGGCGGTGTCGCGATCTTCACATCGTTCCTCCTGGCGATGTGCAGTCTCGTTTTTGTTTCCAACCTAATTACGACCTCGCTGAAGTATTACGTTCCGGACCTCCTTATCATATTCATACCGGCGACGCTCGTGTTGTTACTGGGAGTCTACGACGACCTTCGCGGGACAAATGCTGCGGTCAAATTTATGAGCCTCGGATTGATTGCGACATTGTTCTATGCAATGGGCGGACGAATCGAGATTCTCGCAATACCTTTTGTCGGCGACGTTCATTTTCATCCGATCATCGGTTTTTGTTTGACGGTTTTTTGGTTGGTTGGAATATCAAACGCCTTTAATCTGATTGACGGCGTAGACGGTCTCGCTCCCG
>DATENN010000240.1:0-3232 GCA_035275045.1 Pyrinomonadaceae bacterium | reverse complement strand
CTTCGGCGATCTGGCGGAAATGCAGCGTACCGGAGTGTTCGGAATGAAAGGTGAAATCCGTCCGGCCTTTGGTTACAGCGCGCTCTATCCGCTCGCAACGTTGCAGATCGATAATGACATTTTGGAAGATAAATGGGCGCTGACGCATCCCGCGCTCGTGCTTGAAAAAGAGGAGTGGGAAACATGGTGAAGCCTAGCGATGAATCCGCGCGCGCTCGTTTTGCCAGCGAACTGGAGCGCAATTTTTCCGTAGTTGCATCGGCAGGTTCGGGCAAAACCACTGCGATCACGCAGCGCGTTTTGTCGATCGCGCGTTCACCGAGCGCCGCCGACACTCTGCCGCATCTGGTCGTCGTCACCTTCACGAATCGTGCGGCGGACGAGATGCAACAGCGCACGAGGCAAGCTCTCCTGGAGGAAAATTTGCGACCGGAAGTGCAGACTGCATTCAACCGCGCCTTCTTCGGTACGATTCACTCCTTCTGCATGAAACTCCTGACCGACTTCGGTCACTACCTTGGTTTGCCTGCGCCGCTGGAGTTGGCAAGTGAAGACGATGACAACCTGTGGCAGGAGTTCGCGCAAAACCGAACTCGAATCGGGCTGTCGTTAGGTGACGCTGACCGCGCCATGCTTTTGCGTTTCGTGCAGGCGCGCGACCTCATGGAGTTGGCCCGGCGCGCGGGCTCAACCGCGCTACCCGTGCCATCGCTATCGTCATGTCCGATTCCCGATTTCTCCGACGTTTACTCACAATTGGACAAGGGAAACGACAACATTAGGAAATCGCAGGCAGAATTGCGCGACTGGGAGACGCGTTGCGCCGGCGATTGGGAATACTTGCGCTGGCCGTTGTGTTTCACGGCGGCAAATGCCCGGTTCACACAGCTTTGGCAGGAGAAATTTGCGCCGCTGAGAAAATGGATATGCGATGCGGCCACCTGCGTCGCTGCCGAGGTTCAGCGCGATTATCTGGATTTTCGAATCGACCGTGGACTCGTCACCTATGGAGACCAAATCGCGCTCGCGGAAAAGTTGCTGCAACATCCGGTCGCCGCGCAGCGGATTCGCGAAGAAAACTTTCGTGTGATTCTCGACGAGGCGCAGGACACCGAGCGATTGCAATTTTCCGTGCTATTGGAAGCAACGCGTCCGCCGGAAGCGCGGGGGCTTTGGTTGCAACACCGACAACTGGGTCCGCGGCCGGGGCACTTCTGCATGGTCGGCGATTTCCAGCAATCGATTTACTGGCAGCGCGCAGACCTGAATTACTACAGAGCTGTTCACGAAGCGCTCACCGCCGACAAGAACGGAGAGAGCCTGGAATTTGCCGTCACGTTTCGGCTAGACCAGAAGCAGCTCGATTTCGTTAACGAAACTTTCCGTGAGATTTTGAATAATAAGCATGGACAGGTGCCTTTCGTCGAATTACGGCCGCGGCCGAAGATTCTTCCCGGAAAAGTAATTCGCGTGCCGCTCATCGCGAACGAGTTATTGCCAGAAGGAAAAAAACTGAAGGACTATCAAAAGGCGCGCATTGAAGCCGAATATCTGGCGCGCTGGATTAGCGCCGCAGGACTGAAAAAACTTTCTGCGGATTCGTGGCGAGAAGTGGCAATCCTTTGTCCTCGCAAAGCCTGGCTGCAAACGACGGCCGCAGCTTTGCGCCGCGTCGGTTTGCCGGTCGCGATCCAATCTGAAAGCGATGTCAAAGGGGACAGCCCGGCTTACGCGTGGCTGACCGCGCTCGTCACGATCATGACCGACCCGCTCAATGCTTACGAAATCGTCGGCGTACTCCGCGAGATCTTCGGCGCGTCCGATCACGATCTTGCCGTCTTTTCCGAAGGGCAAAAAGCGAGATTTCGCATCGACGAAATTGTATCGGCGACCGGAAGAATTTCCTCGCTTTTACGAACGCTCGCGGAAATTCGCCAACGCACGGAGGGTTTGGCCTTATTCGATGCCGTCACTTTGATCATCGAGGAAACGCAGTTGCGCGAGCGTTTGCTCCTATTGCCCGCGACAGAGTTCGGCGATCTCGCGCGCGAACTCGATGCTTTGCTCGCACAAGCCGCGGAATCGGAAGCGAACGGAATGATCCTGACGCAGTTCGCCGAACAGTTACGTAACGATTTCGCGACGTCGCGCGCCGTCGGGTTTTCCGCAGACGACAACGCGATCCAACTCATCACTTCGCACAAAGCAAAAGGCTCCGAATGGCAGGCGGTGATCGTGCCGTTCCTTGCGCGCGAACTGCGGCCGCACTCGCCGCCTTATCCGCATTTGGTGAAATCGCCGGTGGATGGCGAACGGATTGTCGCCCTCGGCAAAGAAGACAAATCAAAGGATTTGAAAGACGCGATCGAGCGTGCCCAACAGCAGGAGCTTGAACGCCTTCTCTATGTCGCAATAACGCGGGCGCGCCACACGCTCGTGCTTATGCTCGACCAGGAAATCTTCTCCAACAACGAGGGCAAACTGCCGAGAACGGCACAAATTCGACGCCTGATTCGCGACAAGGATTTTTACTCAGGCGAATTAGATCAACACAGCAGCACGATCGACGAACTCCTCGAACCTTTGCAAACCGTGGCGCACGCGTCGCAGAAAGACGGTCCCGAAATCGAGCCGTTAAGTTCCAGCGAACTCAAGCGTGCTGCAAAACGCGCTTCGGAATTCGTCCGAAAGATCACACCGAGCGCGCTCGATTCGGATGCGCCTGCAGAGATGCGGGCGCGCTCTCGGCTTGATAATCTGGCCACGCTCTATGGCCGCTGGTGGCACAAATTTTTCCAGCGCCTGGACTGGAAAGGCGGAATCGATTCCGCACAAAAGTTATTCGAAAAAGAATTGCCGATTTCTCCCGACGCGAAAGCTGCAGTAAAAGACTGGAACGCCACGCGCCGGAATTTATTCAGCGAGGCCACCATTGCTCGTTTTCTTGCGAGCGATGAAACGTTGTTTCACGCGGAATTTCCATTTTCGTGGCGCAGAAACGATCGCAGCGTGCTGGAGGGCTTGATCGATTCGATCATGATAAACCGCAAAGCTGGCAAGTGCCTTCTGCTCGATTGGAAAACAAACGATGTTTCCCCAGGCGACGTCGAAATCTTTCGCGCAACGTACCGGCCACAGTTGGCCGCTTATTGGAAGGCGGTTAAGGAGATTACCGGCCTTGAAGTAGAAGCCGGCTTGTTCTCGACTGCGCTTGGCCGGGTGCTGCTCTATT
>DATENN010000239.1:0-30582 GCA_035275045.1 Pyrinomonadaceae bacterium | reverse complement strand
GCTGGGATCCGCCGCGGTCCAACGGTAAGTCTTTTCCTCAAGCCGGGAAACAGTCCCGTCATCAATCACCTTGCCCTGTTCGTCGCACCAAGGTGTGTAGATCACCTGGCCCACGCTGACCTTGCGCATGTCGCGAGTGATGATGCGATCAACCAACTGTGTCGCGTCCGGTCCAGTAAGGCGATATTTGAAAAGCGGCGAGATGTCGATCAATGCTGCTGCATTTCGGATCGCGTTGTACTCGTGCTCATGATGCGCTTCGTATGAGCTGACCGCGTAATATCCAGACCACTCGCGATAGTTCAGACTCTCGCAAAGCGAAAACGTACGTTCGTGAAATGGTGTGCCAACAGGCATGCGTGTGTTCGATTGGCGTGATTGTCAGGGCGAGCGATTATAAGTATGCTTGCCGTGCTTCAGCAACCTGCATTTTCGAACCATTCATGAGCAACAAATATGACGTCATCGTGATCGGTGGCGGTCACAATGGACTGGTGAACGCTGCTTACCTGGCGCGCGCGGGCAAGCGCGTACTGGTGCTTGAACGTCGTCACGTTTTGGGCGGCGCGGCGGTTACTGAAGAGGTTTTTCCCGGCTTCAAATTCTCAGTCTGTTCCTACGTCGTTTCGTTGTTGCGACCCGAGATCATTCGCGAGCTGGATTTACCGCGTCATGGTCTGGAAATTTTGCCGCTGGATGGCACGTTCACCCCGATGCCCAACGGCGATTACCTGTGGCGCGTCAACGATCATGCAAAGACCAGACGTGAAATCGCGCGGCATTCAAGAGTCGATGCCGAAGCTTATGACGAATATGGCAAAGCGATGGTGGACATGGCCCACTTCGTCAAGCCGATCATGAACATGACGCCGCCGGATCCCACCTCGCTGAATCCGAAAGGGCTGAAAGATCTTTTGTTCCTGGGACGACGCTTTCAAAAATTGTCTGATGAAGACAAATACAACCAGGTCCAGTTGATGACGATGAGCGCCGTCGATTTTCTGGACCAGTGGTTTGAGACGGACGTATTGAAAGCAACGATGTCGGCCTCCGGAATTATCGGCACCTTTCTGGGCGTACGTTCGCCGGGCACCGCGTATGTGTTGTTGCATCACTACATGGGCGAAATCGACGGAGCTTTTCGATCCTGGGGTTTGTCGCGCGGTGGCACCGGCGCGATTTCCAACGCGATCGCCGACGCCGCACGCGAAGCCGGCGCGGAGATTCGTACAGAAGCAGCGATCGAAAAAATCATTCTCAAAAATGGCGTAGCCAAAGGTGTAGTACTGCAAAACGGCGATGAGTTGCAGGCGGCCGTCGTTTCCTCGAGCGTCGATCCTCGGCTTACTTTCATGAAAATGATCGGGGAAGAACATCTGCCTGATGGTTTTGTTGATGACCTGAAGCGCTACAAGTTTCGCGGATCATCTGGAAAAGTAAATCTTGCTCTTGACGGTCTTCCGAATTTCAAATCTTTGCCAGGTTCCGGGGCGCACTTGCGCGGCGCAGTTTCAATTTCGCCCAGCGTCGATTACATGGAGCGCGCCTACGATGAAGCGAAATACGGCCGCTTTTCCCGACGCCCTTATATCGATATGGTCATTCCCAGTTTGACTGATCCGTCGGTGGCGCCGCCGGGCAAACATGTCATGTCGTGCTTTGTACAGTACGCTCCGTATAACTTGAAAGAAGGCAATTGGGATGACAAGCGCGATGAATTTGGTGACACCGTCATCGACACGATTGCCGAGCACGCGCCGAACATCAAAGACTTGATTCTGCATCGTCAGGTGCTGACGCCGCTCGATCTCGAGCGTGAGTTTGGCCTCTCTGAAGGAAATATTTTTCAAGGCGAGTTGACGCTCGAGCAGCTTTTCTTTTTGCGGCCGGCGCCGGGCTGGGCGCAATATCGCACGCCAATTAAGAATCTTTACATGTGCGGTTCAGCAACCCATCCGGGCGGCGGCATCATGGGTGCGCCGGGGAGAAACGCAGCGTTGCGAATGCTGGAAGAAATCTAGCTGCTATCCGCAGACTTCGCAGATTACACAGGCTGAAAAACGAATCGACCTTAGACCTCTAACGTTTATTAAATCTGCGAACCCTGCGGACGTCTTCTTATGACAACGTACGACGCAATCATCATCGGCGGGGGACACAACGGCCTTGTGACTGCGTTTTACCTCGCAAAAGCGGGCCTCAAAACACTTGTGCTGGAGCGACGAGAGATCGTTGGCGGCGGCGCTGTCACGGAAGAATTTCATCCCGGTTTTCGTTGCTCAACGCTGAGTTCCAGCCCGGGACCCTTGCTACCGCAAGTCATGGACGATCTTGATTTGCAACGTCGTGGCCTTGAATTTATTACGCCGCCGGTTCGCGTCTTCGCTGCGAATACAGACGGCAGCGCGGTTTGCCTTTACGAAGACATGCAACGCACCGTCGCCGAGTTGCAACGACTCAGCACCAAAGACGCTGCGATCTATCCTGAATTCCTCTCAACCTTTTCGCGACTCGGCAAAGCGTTGCGGCCGCTGCTCAGCATGACGCCGCCCGACATTGGTCAGCCGTCAAAAAATGAATTGTGGGAGTTAGGCAAATTAGGATTAGGACTTCGCGGTCTCGGGAAGAAGGACGAATACCGGCTGCTGCGTTACGGGCCAATGGCCGTTGCCGATCTCGCCGCTGAATGGTTTGAAACTGAGAGTCTGCGAGCGATCGTCGCATCGCGCGGAATTTCAGGAGCATTTGCCGGTCCATGGTCAGCGGGAACAAGCGCCGCCGTGCTGTTGCAAGCGGCGAACGGTGGCAGTCCGTTGGCGCCGGCAACAATAGTCAAAGGCGGGATGGGTGCCTTGTCAAAAGCAATGGCTGACGCCGCGCGCGAAGCCGGGGCTGAAATACGCACCAGCAGTAACGTCGCAACGATAAAAGTCGCTGACGGAATTGCCGGCGGGGTAGTGCTGGAAAGTGGCGAAGAAATTCCTGCCTGGGCAAATGTGACCGCTCACGATCCCGGCATCACGATGCTCGAAATGATTGCGCCGTGGGACTTGGATCCGACCTATCGTAATCGCATGAAAAATGTGCGCGCTCCGGGCATCGTCGCGCGAATCCATTTAGCACTTTCCGCGTTGCCTGAATTCTCTGGCGTCAATAATAGTGAGGCAAAAGAAAAGCTGTCAGGCCGCATACACATTGGTCCGGAAATCGATTACCTGGAACGCGCATTTGATGCAGCCAAGTACGGCGACATCTCGCCGCGTCCCTACCTCGACGTACGTATTTCTTCACTCAGTGACTCAAGCCTTGCACCAGAGGGAGCGCACGTGATGTCGATTCACGCGCAATTTGCTCCTTTCGATCTGAAGCAAGGCGATTGGAATTCCCGGCGAGACGAACTGGGCAATATTGTTATCGACACGCTGGCGGAGTACGCTCCGAATATTCGAAACCTGATCATCGGTCGTCATATCATTACGCCGCTGGATTTGAACAAAACGTACGGCCTGCGCAACGGGCATATTCATCACGGCGAACAATCGCTCGATCAGCTCTATGCATTTCGACCAATGATCGGATCGGCGCAGTACCGCACTGCGATAAAAGGTCTTTACATGTGCAGCGCCGGCACGCATCCAGGTGGCGGAATTACCGGAGCGCCCGGCACAAACGCCGCTCGCGAAATAATCAAGGATTTTAAGAAGCGAAAATAAATTTTGAATTTTTGAACTGAATTATGTTGAGAAGCTTCGCTAGCGACAACAACGCCGGTGTTCATCCGAAAGTGATGGCGGCGCTCTCGGCAGCAAACGAAGGTCACGTGGTTGCCTATGGCGACGATCCGTACACCGCCCGCGCCACCGAACTGTTTCAGAAACATCTTGGTAAAGACGCTGAAGTCTTTTTTGTCTTCGGCGGCACGGGGGCAAACGTGCTGGGTTTGAAAGCAATAACCCAGTCGCATCATGCCGTCATCTGCGCGGACACTGCCCACATTTATGTTGATGAATGCGGAGCGCCCGAGAAATTCACCGGTTGCAAGCTCCTGCCAGTCTCAACGCCTGACGGAAAGATCAGACCTGAACAACTGAACCCGCTGCTGCACGACGTCGGTTTCGAGCATCACGTCCAGCCACGCGTGGTTTCTATCTCGCAAGCCACGGAAATGGGCACGGTTTACAGCGTAAAAGAAATGAAAGCGTTGGCGGGTTTTGCTCACGAACACAATATGCTTTTGCACGTCGATGGAGCGCGCATTGCGAATGCCGCGGCAGGTCTGGATGTAAAGCTGCGCGCGATCACGCGCGACGCGGGCGTCGATGTAATGTCGTTTGGCGGCGCCAAGAATGGGATGATGTACGGCGAAGCGGTGATCTTTTTTGATAAACAACTCGCGGCTGAATTCAAGTACACACGAAAACAGGGTATGCACTTGCCCTCAAAGATGCGTTACATCTCGGCCCAATTCGAAGCGCTGCTGACGAACGATCTTTGGCGCGACAACGCCCGCCATGCGAATCGTATGGCGCAGTTGTTGTCGGCGGAGCTCCGTAAGATTCCACAAATCCACGTTACGCAAAAGGTTGAAGCGAACGGCATCTTTGCAATCATCCCCAAAAAATATATCGCCAGGCTGCAGCGAAAATACTTTTTCTATGTTTGGAATGAAGAGACTTCCGAAGTGAGGTTGATGACATCGTTCGATACCACTGAAGATGACATCGGCGATTTTATTAGCCTGGTCAAACGAACGGTGCGATAGCAGCTAAACCGGGCCACATCAGCTTACAAATTTTCAACCAACGTCTGTGCGGAGCAATTTGCACTGCTTCGATTTCATTTCAACAAGAATTGTAGCAACCCACTCGTCGCGCTAATACCGTTGATGCGATGATCCTCTGCATCGCGAATAAACATCGTCGAATCGCCTGCCGCGCGTCTTTGCTCCTCCAACAACTTCTGACGTTCGTTCTGCAGTTCCTCTTTTTCGCGGTCGCGTGCTGTCTCGAGGCCCCCGCCGCGAATGAAGGCAACAATATTGCTGAGTTCGTCACGATCGAACCAGGTGCCGTGACCCTTACAAACATCCACAATCACACCTGAGCAGCGCGCGAAATTTATCCGGTTCATAAGCTGAGAGCATATCGGGCACGGCACGTATCTGATCTTGTTGACTTCGTGCGCGTCGCCTGTGGGAGCGATGGACGCCGAACCGAGTACCGCCGATTGTTGTTCGCGATCAGCGCAAATCTTTTCAAATGCGGTTACGTCCACCCACAAACCCAGACACTGATCACACTCGTGCACCTGATTCCCACCGATGGCAACGGCATTCATCTTTACCCGACAACGCGGGCATTCAAAGACTGACGCGGTGGCATCCGGGACCACCGTTGTACTGCCGCAGCGTGGACAGTGTTTACTGCCCGCGAAGATCATTCCAAAGCAGAAGGGACACGCCACGGTTGCCAAACGCGAACCGCAAAACTTGCATACAGGTTCGGCAGTCTCAGTCGCCGCTCCGCAGTTAGGACAGTTGAGCGTTTCAGCTTGCATCAGCGGCATTCTAGCAGGAGCGATCGCGCTAGACTATGCACATTGCTTGTGACATCCTTCCGCCGCTAAAGGGAGGAAACACCGTTGCGCAAAACACTATTCGCGATCTTAGTTATCGCAATTTCGCAGTACTCACTTGTCTTTCCCGCCAAGTCAAATACGCGAACGTTGATGGCCGCAAACGCGGCGGCCGGCTACCCGCAAGCAACTCATCGACGGCGCGGTGATTTCGGGCGACGGCGCCATCGCGGAATCAGACATGCTTACGCGAACGCAGGCCGCAGCGTCGGCCACGGTTCGCGCCGCTTTGCGCGACACATGCGGCATGGTCGGCCGTTGCACGCGGGTGCGTCGTTCGGACGCGGCATGGGCGGATTTGGCAAGCATTTCGGCAAAGGCACGGCGCGCGTCGGCAAACGAATCGCGCAGCACTGACGTGTGAATTCTCTTTCTACACTGTCGATGCATGTGCGCGCCTTGCTTGCGCTCGGAGCGGGGGGCAGAATAGAAACCTCAAACGTATTGTTTCAACATGATTCTCCGGACTTGATTCGGTCACGAGTGTCGTGTTTGCGCAGTGAGAACACGTGAAGTCACAAACTTAGAACCACAGGACGAACAAATGAGCGCGCCAGTGCAAAAGGAAAATAACCCGCCAGCTACCGACCTCGATCAACTTTGCATCAACACAATTCGCACGCTTTCGCTTGACGCGGTGCAAAAAGCGAACTCGGGTCATCCCGGATTGCCACTGGGCGCGGCGCCGATGGCCTATGTGTTATGGACGCGATTTTTGCAGCACAATCCGAAAAATCCCAAGTGGGAAAATCGCGATCGTTTTCTGCTTTCGGCGGGCCACGGTTCGATGTTGCTGTACTCGCTGCTGCACCTGACGGGCTATGACCTCTCGCTTGATGAGATCAAAAACTTTCGCCAGTTTGGATCGAAAACGCCCGGACATCCTGAATACGGACTTACCCCTGGAGTTGAAATTACAACTGGTCCACTTGGCCAGGGTTTCGCGAACGGTGTGGGCATGGCGATGGGCGCCGCGCACCTTGCCGCGAAATTCAATAAAGAAGATTTTCCCTTAATCGATCATCACGTTTACGCGATCGTTTCCGATGGCGACCTGATGGAGGGAGTCGCGTCCGAAGCGGCGTCGTTGGCGGGCCATCTTAAACTGGGCAAACTGATTTACCTCTACGATGACAACAATGTGACGATTGAGGGTTTTACCAAGCTCGCTTTCAGTGAAGACGTGCCCAAACGTTTTGAAGCTTACGGCTGGCACACCTTGACCGTGGAAGATGGCAACGATCTGGCGGCGATTGAACAAGCAGTACGCGACGCACAATCTGTCGGCTCAAAACCTTCCCTGATCTCCGTAAAAACTACGATTGGTTATGGCATGCCGACCGCGGGAACGCGCAAAGCCCACAGCGACGCGCCCGGCGAAGATGCGGTGCGCGAAACGAAACGGCATCTTGGCTGGCCCGATGACAAGCAGTTCTTGATTCCCGACGAAGCACTCGCTCATTTCCGTGAAGCAGTTGACCGCGGGGCCCAGCAGGAAGCAGAGTGGCGCGCGCTCAGCGAACGCTTCGTGCAAAAGCACCAGGAGCTTGGCCAGTTATGGACCACGACGATCAAAGGAGAGCTGCCTGCTGATTGGGAAAGTCACTTGCCGAAGTTTAGGGACGGCAAGTCTGTCGCTACCCGCGTAGCCAGTGGCGAAGTAATTAACGCCCTGGCGCCACATCTGCCGATGTTGATCGGGGGCTCTGCAGACCTCGGCGTTTCAAATAACACAGACATCAAGGACAGCGGCAGTTTTGAAGCCGGTGAATATGACGGCCGCATTTTTCATTTCGGCGTGCGCGAACACGCGATGGGTTCGACGCTGACCGGGGTTTCTCTGAACGGTGGATTGATTCCTTACGGCGGCACCTTCATGACGTTTTCGGATTACATGCGCCCGGCGATCCGTTTGGCCGCGCTTTCCGAAGTTCAGGTCATCTATGTTTTCACGCACGATTCAATCGGTCTCGGCGAAGATGGGCCAACGCATCAGCCGATTGAGCACCTCGCGGCTTTGCGCGCCATTCCAAATCTTTTCGTTATCCGGCCGGCGGACTCACCGGAAGTTAGCGAGGCGTGGCGCATCGCGATTCTGAGACGTCACGCGCCTACTGCCCTGGCGCTGACGCGACAAAAAGTTCCGGTCATCGATCGTGGCCGCTACGCGACTGCTGAAGGTTTACGGCGCGGCGGCTATGTGCTCGCGGAAGCCGAGGGCGCGCTTCAGCTAATTCTGATTGCCACCGGCTCCGAAGTTTCGCTGGCGCTCGAAGCACGCGAAAAGCTGCAAAGTGAAGGCGTTGCCACGCGTGTGGTTTCGATGCCGTGCGTTGAACTGTTTGAAGAGCAGGACGACGAATATCGGAACCAAGTTCTACCGCCAACTACCACGGCGCGACTGGCGATCGAAGCGGGCGTGCGTCAGGGTTGGGACCGTTATGTTGGACCAACCGGCGATGTAGTTTGCCTTGATCGCTTTGGCGCCTCTGCACCAGGCGAGGTGGCGATGAAAGAACTTGGCTTCAACGTTGAAAACGTGCTGAATCGTGCGCGAGCATTAATCTGATGCGAATTGCGATCGGAGCCGATCACGGGGGCTACCCGCTGAATGAACGCGTTATCGCTGAGTTGCAAGCAAGCGGACACCAGCTTATTGATTTTGGCACTCATGATGGGTCGCAGCCGGATGACTATCCGGACTACGCAGTGCAGGTCGGACATGCTGTGAAAAAAGGCGACGCAGAAATCGGCATTCTCATTTGCGGCAGTGGCGTCGGCGCGGCGGTTGCGGCCAACAAGCTGAAAGGTATTCGCGCCGCGTTATGCGGCGACACTTACTCAGCACATCAATGCCGCGAACACGACGATTGCAATGTGTTGTGCCTCGGCGCTCGCGTCATTGGCGTTGAATTGGCGCTTGAAATTGTGCGTGCATTTGTGGCCGCGCGCTTTAGCGGCGAAGAGCGACACAAGCGAAGACTTGCAAAAATTCATTCGATTGAAGAGATGAATGCTTAGCTACCGGCAAGCGAAAAGAAAATTTGTCAGTTACCATTTTCCATTTCTCATTTGTCGTTGTTCAAACGAAATCAGTCCGTTTTCCAAACAAATTTCAAAGCAGCGGGCATCACTCGAAATGAAACCGGCGTCACTCCTCGCACATTCCCATCAGCTTCAATCAACATCGCGTCTTCCGTCTTAAACGTCTCAATGCGCGCATTTAATCCTTGAATGATGCGGACGTTTGGGTTTGCAACGTGGCCGCCTTCATGAATGCGACTGAGTTCGCGAAGAATACTTACTCGGCTCAAACCGGATGCGGTAACGACATCGAGTTTGCCATCATCGACTCTTGCTGCCGGGGACAACATCATGCCGCCGCCTGCATACAGGCCGTTTGCGACTGCGGCCAGATTCATGTTGCCCTCATAGCTTTGGTTATCAGTCGTGATTCGCACTCGCCGTTCACGCCATGCCATCAAACTGCGAACCGCTGCTAATGCGAAACGAACTTCTCCGGAACACCGGCGCACCAACCTACTTTGACTCGCAACTCGCGCGGCTGTCTCGCCGCCGATACCCATTGTCGAAGCATTGATGCAGATGAACGGCGTATCATAGTTGTCGCATCTACCGTAGATCACATCGCAGCTCTTCGTCGTTTGCTGCTCGTCTCGACAGTGTTTAATCAGGATTTCAATCCATCGGTCGAGCGATGCGCGCGTTCCCATCAAGCCCCGCGCGAAATCGTCACCCGTTCCAGCCGGAAGAATTGCTAACGCAGCCCGCGGGTTAATCGGCGCCGGCAATGTTTCCGGATCCGGAGCAAATTCAAAAAATCCCTGCGCCGCTTCACTCAATGTCCCATCGCCGCCGACCACGGCAATGGTAGTAACGCCTGACAATAAAGCCGACCGGGTTCTGTCCGTCGCATCAGCCACGCAAGTAGTTTCGTAAATCTCAAAGTCGATTTGCGCCGCCGAAAGTTTCTCGCGCACAGCCGGCGCGGCCCTACGCGCTTTTGCCGCGACCTGATTGACGATGACAAGAGTCTGCATTCGAATTAGGTGAGTAATGAACCGTGCGCTGAATTGACTTTCAACATTTAACTTCTACCATTCATCAATATGAAAGCTGTAAATATCACTAAGCCGGGCGGTGCGGAAGTATTGGAAATCGCTAATGTGGAAACGCCGCCGCCGCCATCAGGCAGCGACGTTCGCATCCGCGTGCGTGCCGCCGGCTTGAATCGCGCGGATATTTTGCAGCGGATGGGACATTACCCGGCGCCACCTGGGTATCCGCAGAATATTCCAGGACTCGAGTTCGCTGGAGAAGTCGACACCATTGGTCCCGACGTCCGCAACTGGGCAATCGGCCAACGCGTGTTCGGCATCACCGCCGGTGGGTGCCAGGCTGAATATGTCGTCGCGCCCGAAAATCATCTGGCTGAAGTCCCAGACAACTTGGATTGGACGCAAGCCGGTGCTGTCCCTGAAGTTTTTATCACAGCCCACGACGCCTTGTTCACTCGCGCAAATCTGCAACCCGGCGAAACGATGATGGTCCATGCACCGGGCTCCGGCGTCGGCACCGCCGCAATTCAACTTGCGAAAGCAGCCGGGGCCGTCACCTTTGGTACTTCACGTACGGCGGAAAAATTACAACAGGCGAAGCCATACGGACTAGACCATGCGGTATCAGTCGGGAATGATCCAATGTCAGCAATCGAATTCGTCAGGGACGAGACGAATGGCCGCGGGCTTGACGTAATCATCGATTTGGTTGGCGCCGCCTACCTCGAAGCGAATTTGAATATGCTGGCTAGTCATGGACGGCTGGTGTTGGTCGGCACGACCGCAGGTGCAAAAGCGACGCTCGACTTTTCGTTGATGCTGCGGAAGAGGATCCACATTGTGGGCACGATGTTGCGCGGCCGCTCAAACGAAGAAAAAGCTATCGCAACCCGTCTATTCGACGAAGAAGTTGTTCCGCTGCTCGCCTCACAAAAAGTGCGGCCGGTTGTTGATCGCGCGTATCCGCTTGAAGAAATCCGCGCCGCACATGAACGGATGGAGGCAAACGAGAACTTCGGCAAAATTGTTCTGTTGCTGTAGCTTCGTTTAACGAAGCCGGAACCGACGAGGTGTAGCGTTGAGGATTGCAGGGTGACGATTGCATTGCTGAAGCGCTTTATGTGATCCGCAATCATCAATCCGAATTCCGCATTCGAAAAACCGCGGTCGCCTGCTCCCGGTTCCGACTTTCCTCCACGCACAAAAAAATCAGCCACAAAGGAAGCGTCCCTTTGTGGCTGAACTAATTAACGCGGAGGAAATTTACGAACGGGCGCGGGCGCGTCTTGCTGCAAGTGCCAGTTCGCGCGCGCGTGGCATCGCGGCGACAGCCTTTGCTATTTGCGGGTCGCTGTCGTTGAAAACCTGCAGCGCAGAAATCGTCCCGTATGCAGCCGTCGTCAACTCATAGCGCAACTGCCGTTCGGCAAAGGGACGGGCGCGCTCAAGTTGTTCGGGCGTGACCTTTAAGATTGGCGTCGCCGTGACAAACTCCTTGAATTTACTGAACAGCGCGTCCGTAACCGGATAATCGTTTGGCTGCAAGTCATGCGCGAACTGAATTCCGTTCTGCACCTTGTAGTTTTCAAACCCGGCCACGCGACCAGTGGTGAGCTCCAGCGCGAACGCAAAGATCGCATCGCTCAAACGTGCCTCAGCTGCGGTTATTTTCGCCGGCTTCACGACTTCGTCTGGTGAAATGCCGCCACCGCCATAGACAGCTCGCCCGGTGTCCGTGTGACTTTCGGCGCCGGTCGGCAGCGATGGTTCGCGCGTGGCCGCAATACCGCCGCGCGTGTAGTAGTCATAGACACCGGCGTTCGAATAATCGCGTTGAATCAGACGGCCGGAAGGCGTGTAATACTTCGCCACCGTCAACAACAAGGCCGAGTCATATTCCAATTGGATCGGAAGTTGGACCAGGCCCTTGCCGAAAGTATTCTCGCCGACAATCAACGCGCGATCGTGATCTTGTAACGCACCGGCCACGATCTCGGCGGCGGAAGCTGTTTCGCTGTTTACCAGCACCACCAGCGGTGTTTGATCAGGCGCATCGTTAACGGCGCGGAACGGTTCTGAGCTGCCTCTGATTCTTCCCTTTTGCGTAACGATGAGTTGGTCGCGCTGTAGAAAAGCATTGGCAACGCGCACTGCCTGGATCAGCAAACCGCCGCGATTACCGCGCAGGTCGAGCAGCAACATGTTCATGCCCTTGGAATGGAGATCTTCCAGCGCGGCTTGAAACTCATCCGAAGTGGTCAGATTAAAACCGCCGGTCATGGCGATGTAGCCGACACCGGGCTTAATCATATAAGCCTGCGGAATCGACGGCAGTGGTACCGCATCGCGGGTGATCGTTACGGTTTCGCTTTTCCCGGTCAACGCATGTTCGACTGTGACCTTTACAACCGTGCCGCGTGGTCCCAACAGGAATTTTCTAACCTCAGGAAACGTCTTTCCCTTCATTGACTGGCCGTCGACGGCGACAATCTTGTCGCCAAAGCGAAGGCCCGCGCGATAGGCCGGCGCCTCTTCAAACGTCGCGCGAATGTAAGTGTTGACGTCGTCGCCTTCCCGCAAATCGCCGATGGTGGCGCCGATACCGAAATATTCTGATCGCTGTTCAGTCTTGAACGATGCGTATTCGATTGGATCAAAGTAGGTCGAGTGCGGATCCAGCACATTCAGCATGCCGCTGATCGACGATTTGAAGATCGAGTTGTAATCGAGCTTCTTGCCGTCGATATAGTTGTCCTGGATAACGGAAAGCGCTTCCGAAAGATCGCTCTTCACCACCGCAGCGCTCACCGGCGCGCGGGAAGTTGAACTTTTCGACGCAGTCGAACCTTCAACCGAACTTGCCGGTTGGCGCGCGGCGCCGGTCTGTTGTGAAAAAACATTTGCCGCGAACGAAACTGCAAAAATAAGAGAAATAATAACCGGCAGGTAGTATCTGGTTCTCACAAAGCCTCCTAAAACCCTAAATCGACCCGGTAACGTCCAGGACCGCAGCCAGAGACGGGCTGCCAGAATAACACGAAGAACATTGGTTAATGAACCGGCGTCAGCAACGATTCGCACGGCGCCTTTTTTCGTTTGCATCGCGGGATTGTGTCATTGACGCTCGGGGATTTAGTGGTTTTGCAACGCCAAACGGTTGCCCTGAAATCGCGGGTTTGAAGTAAAGCTTTGCGCACTATAAACTGCTTATTCCTAAACGACTTAATATCTGCAAAATTCCGTAGGGCCTGATTTGAATTCCTCTGTGCAACCTCTGTGGACGCTGTGCCTTTGTGGTAAAGAATTCTCTAGTAAGAATCACCACCAAGCCTCAGAAAACACTCAGAACGCACAGAGTAAAAATGAAATTGGAGCACTACCCAAAATTCCGTACCGGAGGATGTCGTCCCATGGCGAGCGCGCTTGATCGCAAACAACTGTATTCATTCGCCGAGAGTCATCGTAAAGAATACGAAACGCTGCTCAAAACGTTCGTTGAAACACCAACCGTGTCTTCGGATCCGGCCCACGCGGACGACATTCGCGCCGGGCTGGAACTAACGGTCGAAACTTTTCGCCAGTTTGGCGCGAAAGCCGAAGTCTTTCGCGCTGATCGCGGCAACCCGCTCGTGCATGCGACCTTTGATATTTCGAAAACCGCGCCCACCGTCACCGTCTACAACCATATGGACGTGCAGCCGGCTTCGAAAGAAACGGAACCGTGGGAGACCGAGCCTTTTGAAATGACTACGAAGGGCGACACGTACTACGGCCGGGGCACGACGGACGACAAAGGCCCGGCGTTGGCAGCTCTTTATGGCGCGCTTGCGGCACGCGAAGCCGGCGTCCCTGTCAACATCCGCTTCCTCTGGGAATTTGAAGAAGAGATTGGTTCGCCTAACTTCGAAACGATCATTTCAAAGAATGCGCGCAGCCTGGAGACCGATTCGGTAGTTGTTTCCGACACGGTATGGGTGTCGCGGAATCGGCCAGCGTCGTCGGCCGGTCTGCGGGGCTTGCTCGGTTTTCTGTTAACGCTCGAAACCGGAGCAACCGACACGCACTCGGGAGAAACGGGCGGCGCCTCGCGGAATCCGATCGCCGAGTTAATGCGGCTGGTGTGTGATCTCTACGACCCGCTAACGGGCAAAGTGAAATTTAAGGGTTTCTACGACGACGTTATCCCGCCGACGAAAAGCGAATTGAACGACTGGGTCAATTCAGGTTTCACGGTCAAGGCTTTTAAGAAGGCCCATCACTTGAAATTGATGCGCAGCGAAGATCAATTGGAAGTGATGAAGCGCATCTGGGGCATGCCGACGATGGAAATTCATGGCGTGGTCGGCGGCTATCAGGGACCGGGAGTGAAATCGATTGTGCCGCCACGCGCGGAAGTGAAAGCTTCGTTTCGCCTCGTGCCGGGACAGGATCCGGAGAAAATTAAAAAGAGTTTGCGCGCGGCAATCAAAGAAAAAAATCCCGACGTCAAAATTCAATTTGAATCGGCGGCGCCGGCATTTCGCACCGTGTTGACCGGACCGTTGCCGCTGGCTTTGAAACGGGCGATTAAGTTTGCTTTCGGACGCGAGGCTGTGTTCGTTCGCGACGGCGGAACAATTGGCGCGATGACGAGTATTGAAAAAGTTCTGAAATGCCCGGTGCTGTTTTTGGGATTATCTCTGCCGGAACATGGTTATCATGCGCCGAACGAGAATTTTGATTGGCAACAAGCTTCCGGTGGGATGGTTGCGTTCGCGAAATACTTTGAAGAGATTGCGACGCTCTCGTAACGTAACCTGTTAGTTTGCCACTCTGTTCGGCGGCTGTGCCGTTCGATGTGCGGAAGGCCTGCGGCCTTCGGCGAACCCTGCTAAATCACACACGCCAGCCGTTCTTCATTCAGTGCGATAAAACCCACGCGTTCGTAAAAGCGCTTGGCCTCAGGGTTCTCCAAATGCACACCAACATCGATGCGCGTAACGAATTCTTTTCGCAGTTGCTCTTTTAATTGTTCCAACAGCGCGGTGCCCACACCCTGACCACGTCGATCCGTCTTCACCGACACATCGTCAAGTTTCACCACTACCGCGCCCATCGACGTCGAGATGGCATAGCAAACAACGCACACACCTGCCGCGCCTTGTTCGTCATAAGCCAGCCAAACAAAACCCAGCTCCGGACGTTCCAGAAATAGATCCAACGCATCGTTTAATCCCTTAAAGCCGCGATCGCCGTACGCCTCGCTGCTGGCCAGATAGTGTTCGTCCTCGCGCAGAAACACTCGCAACATTTCAAACGCGTCCGTCACGTCCGCCGCTGTCATCTTGCGACACTTAATCAAAGAAGAAACTCCCCTTGTTTATCGCCTCTTGAAAAATTCTCGTCGAACAACAATTACAAAACCTCATGGTCTAAATATTGATGAGTCCGCCAGCCGAAACGCGTACTCAGCAGTCAGCCACATCGAAACCCGATGGCCGTCTTTCATTCCCGGTTTGAATTGAATCTTACAGGCAGCGCGAATGGCGTTTTCGGTTAGACCGGCGGGCAATCCTTTAATCACTCTGACGCGCGACACTTCACCGTTGGCCGACAACAAAACTCTCAAGGTGACAAAACCCTGAATGCCGTTGCGCCGAGCTTCGCGCGTGTAGTCCGGCGATGGTCTTTTAGTAATTTCGGCGCGCGCATCCGCTTCTTTCGCCGTCACTACATTTTCGCTCGTTTGATCACTGTCGAGAATTCGCTCGAGTGTGTTGTCATCGCTGCAACGATATTCCTGGTTCTTTTCCGCCGTGACTTGAGGCCGGGTCGGCGCCTCCGCAGCGGGTTCGGTTTTAGTTTCCTGAACTGGCGGCGGAGAAGTGACTGCGGGTTTCGCGCGGCGGCCCGACTGCGTGCGCACGGCGGGACTGAGAATCAGAACAACTGAAAGTAGAACCGTTAGTTTCACTGCGCAAGGATTGTAAACAACGAGGTATTTATCCGCAAAACTTGGGTTCGGCCTGCTAAAACAGCCCGCGCGAATCTCAGCAAAATAAAAGCGGGCCGCGAATACGGCCCGCGATGTTCGGGATGCTTTGTTGGTCCTTAAGCTAAAAGTTCATTCTTCCGGACCGGTGCAGCTTGGTCCATGCAGCGCGGGAATCTTTTGACTGATGACGGGATACTTCGGAGCTTCATCGATATTGATCTGGGTCCAATGAGCGTAGTTTTCAGGCACGTTGGTGTCCGCGAAGATTGCTTCAACTGGACATTCGGGGACGCAGGCGTCGCAATCAATGCAAGTGTCGGCGTTGATGTACAGCCGATCGGTAAGTTCGTGAAACGCTTCCACCGGACAAACCGCGGCGCAGTCCGTGTACTTGCAATCAACACATAACTCAACAACTACATAGGTCATTGGGGAAATATGCTCCTTTCGATGATGGCAAATAGTCAGGCAGCCACTGGTGGAATGTCAACAGGAAAATGGTGAATCGTGAATCGTGAATGGTAAATCGTGAATCGTAAATCGTGAATCGTGAATCGTGAATCGTGAATAGTAAATCGTAAATCGTTCAGCACTCAGCACTCAGTCGCGCGATGCAGTCAGTATCACCCGCGTTAGCGGGTGGGTTCCTACATGACAAATGAAATAGTAAATCGTGAATCGTAAATCGTAAATCGTAAATCGTTTAGCACTCAGCACTCAGCACTCAGTCGCGCGATGCAGTCAGTACCACCTGCGGTAGCGGGTGGGTTCCTAAATGACAAATGAAAAATGATAAATGGTAGATGGTAAATTCTTTTTCTTTGCCGGCCGTGAAAAAGTATTCCCCCGCAGTAGCGGCTTGGCCGCACCCGGTGCGGAAAGGCTTTGCCTTTCCGTCATCGCCCGAAACTAAAATGAGGCTACGCCTCAGAATCAGCCGAGGCGTAGCCTCAAAGGTTTGATTCAAAACTTGCAGGAAAGGCAAAGCCTTTCCGCACGGATCGCAGCAAAGCTGCCTCTGCCTTCCCAACACTCACACTCACATCTGATATCTCGCGGTGCGCGCGCGGCGCGTCGAGTCTCTTGTCAGTACCACCTGCGGTAGCGGGTGGGTTGCTAAATGACAAATGAAAAATGATCAATGAGAAATGGTAAATTCTTTTTCTCTGCCGCCGCTGAACAAGTGTTCCCCCCATTAAGGTTGACTTAAGTTAGCGCTTGGCATAAAACGCTCATCGTTCCCTCCTTCGATCCCCCGCTTTACGTCATGAATAGATTAATTGCCCTAGTGCTGATTGTCGTGTTGGTGTCGCTACCAGCATGCAAAGGCCGGCCACCATCGCTCGAGGCGATCGATACCATCGATCGGCGCACCAATCTCAAACTGGATCCGCCTATCAGCCGTGACCTGGCCCAAATTCGCGAACGCGGCTATCTGACCGTGCTTGCTCCCTATAACTCGACTACATATTTCATTTATCAGGGTGAACCACTTGGTTACGAATATGAATTGTTACGCGCGTTTGCAAAAGACCTTGGCGTGAATCTCAAAATGATCGTGGTAACGGATCCCAAGAGTCTTTTCCCATTACTCAACAGCGGCGATGGCGACATCGCGGCGGGCCGGCTGGTTCCGCCAATCGAGCCGACCGCCGCCTTACAGGATCAATCGCCCGTCGCTTTTACTCGCGCGTTGTACCGCACCGAACCGGCGCTGGTGCAGCAGGCACAAGCGCCGTCAGCTGCCGGCGAAGGTTCCGAAAAAGCACTCCAGTCCGGGCCGGCAGATCCGTTGCCCGAGGTAGACATTCAGGCGCGTCTGGTGCAGCAGCCTTCGCAACTAGCGGGACGCACTGTCACCCTTCCGGAAAAATCTGCATATCGCCCGACGCTGCTCGAATTGTCGGATGAAGTCGGCGACATTCACGTCGTCGAAGCAAACGAGCAGCTACAGGATGAGGCCCTGGCCCAGAAAGTCGCGCGCGGTGAGGTCCAATTCACGGTGATGCAAAGCAACCTTGCCGATCTTAAAGAAGCGGAGTTCAAGAATCTTAAGGTGCGGCCGATCCTGGGCCAGCCGCACCGGGTTTCCTGGGCGGTGCGAAAGAATTCCACCGCACTGATGCAGGCGCTGAATAGCTGGATTGAGGAGAAAAAGAATGGTTCGTTTTTTGACGGCTTGTATAAAAAGTATTTCATCGACCGCCGTCACTATTTGGAGCGGGTCCAGAGTGAATACCTGACTTCGACGACGGGCAAGTTGAGCGAATACGATCCTTTGATCAAACAGTATGCGGCTGAGCTGAACTGGGATTGGCGGCTGCTTGCCTCGCAGGCTTTTCAGGAGTCTCGCTTCAAACCCGAGGCGCGCTCGTGGGCCGGGGCCACTGGTTTATTGCAACTCATGCCGGCGACGCAAAACAATTTGGCGTTACGAACGCGCTCGATCCGGTCGACAATGTTCAAGGCGCGGTGAAGTTTTTAAAGTGGCTGGAAGACTATTGGGAAAAGCGTGTGCCGGATGAAGGCGAGCGTCTGAAGTTCGTGCTTGCTTCGTATAACTGCGGCGCTGGTCATGTCGAGGACGCGCAGCGGCTGGCGGAGAAGTACGGCGGCAACCCGCAAAAATGGGATGACGTTGCATACTGGCTGTTGCAGAAGTCGACGCAACAATACTCAACCGACGAGGTAGTGAAGTTTGGCTTCTGCCGCGGCCTGGAACCCGTCAACTACGTCACCAACATTTTGGAACGCTTTGATCATTACAAACAGTTTGTCGTGACGTAAGCTCAGCCCCCAGCACTCAGCACTCAGCACTTAGTACACAGTACTCAGCACTACGACTTTGGACGTTGGACCTTGGACTTTCGACTCCACCGTACCAAGTTAATAGACAGTGAATGTCGATGTCCGTCTCTTTCCTGTTACCTGTTTCCTGTTCCCTGTTCACTGTTCACTGTCTCTTATTAGCACCGTGGCTTCAGCCCGGTGAACCAACGATTCCTATTATTTGGGCCAACCGTTTTAACGGTTTCTCTTCACGTGGGATAAACCGCGCGTCCATCGAGGCCGCGCGAATACGCTTGATGACGTTCTTGATCCCCGGGCTCACGCCCGGGGCTACTTTATTTCGTCCCGATGAATCGGGACTTTGACTCGACGCGCTACGCGCGACCTTAAGTAAACCCACCCGCTACCGCAGGTGGTACCGACAAGACTTTGCCCTTCGCTCTTTGCGCTTTGCACTCAGCACTCAGTACTCAGCACTCAGCACTCAGCACCCAGCACTCAGTACTCAGTACTCAGTACTCAGTACTTTGCCCTTAGCGCGCCTAGCTGACTTCCGCTTCCTTCTTCTCAACCGAGCCGGGGCCGTGCACCGTCTTATTCAGCACTGGATCGCCGTGATAGGTGACGTGCGATGGGCCGGAAACGGTGACGTCCAATTGTTCAGTGACGTTGACCTCTACGCGCGCAACGCCTTTGGCGTCGACCACGCCGCGCGTAGCTCTCAGTCGATGAGCGTCGATCTTTCCCGCGCCGTTCGTATCGATATCGATAAGCTTTGTTTCGCCGCCGAGGCGAAAAGTGGTGGCGCCGTTCGCGTCGATTTCAAACTTGTCATTCTTCAAGTCCACTACTTCGATCGTCCCAGCGCCGTTTGTCGAAATGCCGTCGAGGTTTGCAACCGAAATCCGGATCTTGATCGGGTCGCGCGTGGAAAAACTCTTGTTGCTCTTGATGTACAGAACATTGCCGCTCACTTCAGTCGAAATCAGTGGCAACAGATTATCGTCGCCTTCTATTTCGAAACTCTGCGCCGACTTCTGGCAAGTGACGTCAATATCAAATGCGCCGTTGGTCGAGATGGAAGTGAATGCTGCAAGTTGTCGTTGCTGCGTTTGTCTCGATCCCGAACCGACGACCTGATCCTGAATGTGGTGACAGCCGCCGGTAAAAGCGGCGAGCAGAAATAGAATTGCCAGGTAACGCATTTTGTTTTCTCCATCCTCAACGTGCTGGTTCGTTGCGCGAATATTCCAAGGTGCGCGTCGTGTTTTCGGTAACGCTCGGCACCGCTTCCGCTAAACCGCGAGCGGGCGCGGAACGCAATTCGTTTTGCGCGGGCATCGGCATCGACATCGGCATCGGCGCAGGTAATGCAGGTTGTTTCGTTTCATTACTGCCAATCAGCCGCGACAGCTGGCGCATCAGCAACAACTCGGTGATGCACACAATCAGAAACGTCATAAACATAAAACCGCCGACGATGTCTTCGCTCATCGCGGCGTCGCGTTTCAGAGCGAGTGCGCCGCCCACCATGATTCCCATACCGCCGATGCCGATCGCCATAATCGCGATCAGAAACGCGATGATTGGCGCCACGCGCAGGCCCGAGTTTGTTCTTTCTTTAAGACTCACGCCGCAGCGGTTACAAAAGCTGAGGCCGGGAGTGGTGGCGGCGCCACAGGCTGGACAATACATTCGCGCTCCTTATGGGATTCAACGGAAGTTTCCCGCCTTGAATAACGGTGTTTGGCTTGTTCAAGTTCCGCAATAGTTAATTGTAGCGCAAACAGTTGGTTCGCGATTGTTCCGTAGGCTCTGATGCGGACGCAAACTGACAGTTTGCGCTACAATTCTCGACCATGCCGCTGATACGAAACATCTCGGATACAGCCCTGTTGGCCGCGGTCTATCGCGCGCGCGAGTCAGAAAAGGAAGACGGCCTTTTTAACGATCCGTTTGCGCGGCGGTTGGCCGGCGAGCGCGGCGAAGAGATTGCCCGCTCGCTCGCGTTCAGTGAACGCAATGCCTGGTCGTGGTTCACTCGCACTTATCTGTTTGACCAGCTCATCAACAGTGGCATTGCCGAAGGCTGCGACATGGTGATCAATCTGGCGGCGGGACTCGACGCGCGTCCCTACCGCATGGACTTGCCCTCGTCTCTGCAATGGATCGAAGTCGATCTGCCTGACATCACTGACTACAAGGAAGAGATACTTGCAGCGGAAACTCCGCGCTGTCAGCTTGAGCGGGTGCGGCTGGATCTCGCTGATACCGACGCGCGAGCAAAATTGTTCGACCGCCTTAATAGTTTGACGAGGAGCGCGCTAATCATTACTGAAGGCCTGGTCATTTATCTCCCGGCAGACGCGGTTGCCGAACTCGCAAAAGAACTATCAAGGCATTCATCGTTTAGATACTGGTTGCTTGATATGGTGTCACCGGCGCTGTTGAAGATGATGCAAAAGAAGATGGGCCAGCCGCTGGAACAAGCAGCGGCGCCATTAGTGTTTGGACCGGCTGAAGGGCCGGAGTTTTACGTTCCGTTTGGTTGGCAACCGCGGGAAGTGCACTCGATGTTTCACACGGCGGGACGATTGAAGCGTCTGCCCTGGTTGTTCAGCATGTTCTATCGCTTGCAAAAGAATGCGGATGGTTTTCAGGCGAAGCGGCCGTGGGGCGGCGCCTGCTTACTTGAAAACACGAACTATCTTCGACAAAATTCCGGGGCGTGAATCGTGGCACAGACTTCAGTCTGTGTGTCATTTGCTTCAGCTTTGTCGTTTAGAAAAGAAATACAGGCCTTGTATTTTTGATCTTGTCGTTCTTAAACAAACACAGACTAAAGTCTGTGCTACTTGGTGATTGCTAAACACAGACTAAAGTCTGTGCTACTAACGGTTTTCTATGTCGCTAATTATCGTTCTCGTCCGTATCGCGCTCGCCGTAATTTTTAGCGTCGCCGGCATTACCAAACTGGTGGACCAGCCGGGCACGCGCGAGGCGGTAACAAACTTTGGCGTGCCTCGCCCCGCAGCGCCTGTCGCCGCGTTGATACTTCCTTTCATTGAACTCGCCATTGCAATTAGCTTGTTGGTTAGCGCAACAACCGCCGCCGGGGCAATCGCGGCCCTCGTGTTACTAGGCCTATTCATTCTTGCTATCAGCATCAACCTGGCTCGTGGGCAAACGCACGACTGTCACTGTTTCGGGCAACTGTATTCGCGTCCACTTGGTTGGCCCACGCTGGCGCGCAATGTGGTTATCGCGCTCGCAGCCGCATTCGTGTTGTGGCAGACCTCGCTTGGTCCACGCCCCAACATCGTCCCGACGCTGGCCGGACTAAGTACGGCGGGGTGGGCGATGTTGCTGGCTGCGGTTGCAATTCTCTTAGCCGCATTTCTCAACATGCAGCGAAAGCATCGCGCCGCATTGGCGCGCCGGGTTGGGCCAGAGGGTTTGCCGATCGATACCATTGCTCCTGACTTCGAGTTACCGGCGTACAGCGGCGGCACGAAAACTCTTGGCCAATTACTTTCCCCGGGAAAACCATTGCTGTTGCTCTTCACAAATCCTTTCTGTGGACCATGCGTGTCGCTGTTCAAGGAAATCAGGGAATGGCAGGATACGCACAACGATAAACTCACCATCGCACTGATCACGCGCGGCAGCGTAAAAGACAACTTTGTGAATGTCGCACGCAACAACCTCGGCGAAGTGCTGCTGCAAAAAGAGCGCGAAGTTGGCGAAAAATATGGCGGGCTGGCGACTCCGACGGGCGTCGTCGTGACTGCTGAAGGCCGCATCGCCAGCCGCGTGGCTGCCGGCGCCAACGAGATTCGCGATTTACTCACCAAATTCGTTGGGACGAATGGCAATCAAGCATAAGGCGGCCCGGATAGTGCTTTTGCTATTTCCGCGCGTCAGATTTACGATCCTCGCATGAATGGAAGACCCGAAGCCAACGAAGCAGCCGAGTACTATTCCCTTTACATCGATCGCATTCCCGAGCACGAAATCGTTCCGGTTCTCGAGCGCCAGCTTAACGAGACAATTGATCTCTTGCAGCAAGTTTCCGAAGAGAAGTCGCAGTATCGTTACGCTCCCGACAAGTGGTCCATGCGTGAGTTGCTGAACCACGTCAACGATACTGAGCGCGTCTTTTTGTATCGCGCGCTCTGGTTCGCCCGTGGTTTTTCCGACGCGCTGCCGGCATACGATCAGAACGTTGCTGCCGCGGCCGCGCACGCGAATGATTTTTCGTGGGCGAGTCACGTTAGCGATTTTCGCGCGGTCCATGAAGCCACGCTGACGTTCTTTCGCAACTTGCCGGATGAGGCGTGGAGCCGCGGCGGTGTCGCCAGTGATAACCGCGTAACCGTTCGAGCGCTCGCTTACATTATCGCCGGGCATTTGGCACATCACATCGCCGTGCTGAAAGAGAAGTATCTGACCAGCACCGCGCACGTCTAACGCATCACTCTCTTTGCGGTAACAACATGAGCGACGATTCGCAAGCTACTCGTATTCTCAGTCGCGAGCATGTCGTTAGCGGCGTCATCGCGCCGGGGACCCTGCTGCGCGAACGGTACCGGCTCGACAGCGAAATAGGTCGCGGCGGCATGGGCATTGTTTACCGTGCTACCGATCTCGAACTGCAACGCGAAGTCGCCGTTAAGGTCCTGCCGTCCGGGACGTCGTCGGCCGACGATCGCCTGCGCCTGCTTCGCGAAGCACGCGCCGCTGCTGCGCTGAATCATCCGCACATCGTTTCCGTTCACGACATCGGAGAGGCCAACGGCACTCCCTTTTTCGTAATGGAGTTGGTCCATGGACCAAGTCTCGCGAAATCCAAAACAACCGATCTCGCGCGGGTAATCGAAATCGCCTGCCAAATTTGCGAAGCGCTGGAGCATGCGCACGCGAACAGCATCGTTCATCGTGATCTCAAACCTGACAACGTGCTGCTGTCGATGTCAGGTACGAGTGGCCGGGTGAAACTTGCTGATCTTGGTCTGGCCCTGCCTGCGCACGCGGCGCGAATTTCTCGCGCCGGACTGATTGTTGGAACAGCGTCGTACATGGCGCCGGAACAAGCCCTGGGTCAGAACGTTGATGCCCGGACTGATCTCTACGCGCTCGGCGTTTTGCTTTATGAGATGACGACGGGCCGCTTGCCTTTCATTGGCGACGATCCGTTAACAGTTGTTTCGCAACATGTGCACGCGTCGGTAGTGCCGCCGCGCGTTTTACGACCTGACCTGCCGCGCCCGCTCGAAGCGGTTATTTTGAAACTGCTTTCAAAGGATCCGGCCCAGCGCTATGCAACTGCCAGCGAGACAGCCGCCGCGCTGCGCGAGTCACTTAATGACGTGGAGCTGTCGAGCGAAGATGCAGGCGCCGCTGTCGTCATCCTCGATGCTCTTTCGCGCGGCCGCTTGATTGGACGCGCCGCCGAACTGGCCGAAACTCGGGAACTGTGGCGGCGCGCGCGGGAAGGTCACGGTCACGCAGTGCTGTTAAGTGGCGAACCGGGCGCCGGCAAAACACGATTAGCGCGCGAGGTTACGATTCAAGCTGCGTTGGATGGAGCCGTAGTCTTGAGCGGCGGTTGTTACGAGTATGAAGCGACAACGCCTTACCTGCCTTTTGTCGAAGCGTTTCGCCGTTGGGTGCGTGAGCACGAAGACGATAGCGTGTTGCGAAATCTGCTTGGCGATGCGGCGCCGCAGATCGCAAAGCTGGCGCCGGAAATTCAAACTCGTCTTGGTCCATTCGATCCGCCACCATCCCTTCCGGCGCACGAAGAGCGCCTACTCTTTTTCGATGCCGTTGCAAAAGTGTTTGCGGATCTCGCCGCGACGAAGGGTTTGCTCTTCTATGCCGACGACCTGCATTGGGCGGATCGCGGCACGCTGTGGTTACTCGGGCATTTGCTGCGACAGTTACGCACCGAACGCGTGCTGATACTGGGCGCTTATCGAGAAACTGAGCTCGATCGCGCGCATCCACTGGCGAAGGCGCTGGTTGATTGGAACCGCGAACGTCTGGTCACGCGCATTCCGCTTAGACGGTTCGATGAGGCTGAAACTTCGGCCCAACTTGGCGCGTTGCTTGGCGAAAACGTTAGCGGCGATTTTACCGAAGCGGTTTTTCGCGAAACCGAAGGCAATCCTTTCTTCGTCGAAGAGGTCCTGAAAGCACTGATTGAAAAAGGCTCAGTGCGTCGCGAGAGCGGCCGCTGGCAACGCTGCGACATTGAGCAGCTCGTCATTCCGCAGAGCGTAAAAGAAGCGATCGGCAGCCGGCTGGATCGCGTCAGCGAAAAGTGCAACGAGGTATTACGAACCGCTGCGGTGTTGGGCAAGACTTTTACTTTTGAAGAACTCGCGGCCGCCAGCGATCAGAACGAAGAGGTGCTGTTGGACGCGCTCGACGAAGGCGTCGCAACGCAACTTATTCATGCTAATCGCGATGATGCTTTTGTTTTCACTCACGACAAAATTCGCGAGGTGCTCTACGAAGAACTTAATCCGATTCGGCGGCGGCGCTTGCATCGGCTGGCTGCGGAAGGATTGGAAAGCAGGCGCACGGGCACTTCTCACTGCGCGGTTGAAAAGTTGGCCCATCATTACATCCAGGCCGGCGATTACGAACGCGGTCTCAGGTACGCAAAACAAGCTGCTGCCGCCGCTGAACGCGTGTCCGCGTTTGATGAAGCGATTGCCGCGTACAGTCGAGCGCGTGATTGTGCCGAAGCGCTCGGTCTTGTAAACGAGCAACTCGGGATGGAGGAAAAGATTGGCGAGGTTTATCTTTCGCAAGGTGAAATGGTTGCGGCCGGTGAACATTTCGAGCGAGCCCTCGCTTTCGCCACCGATCCACATGAACGCGCGCGTTTACAGTGTCAGGCGGCGCGTTCGCTGGTAACGGTCGGCGATAATCGCGGTCTCGACCTGTTACGGGAAGCATTGAAGGTGCTCGATCCGGAAACCGATCCGATTGACACGGCCAATGCACTGGCAAATGAAGGTCGGTTTCATCATCTCGCCGGGCGTCACAAGAAAGCGATCGAGTTGCTGACACGTGCGGCTGAGCTGGTTGCTCCGGCGGCCGCGGCAGACACAGTCACGCCGGACACTGCGTCAATCATCTCGATGTTGTACGGGTATCTTGCGGGGGCCTATCAGCATTCCGGTCTCTTCAGCGATGGAGATGTGTGGGCGCACAAGTCAATCGAGTTTGGAACCGCGCACAACATCCCGTTCGCGCAGGCGCTCGGTTATGAATACCTCGGCGAAAACGCGATGAATCGCGGCGAGTTTCACGAGGGTCTGAAGTTTGCGCAGCTTGAGCGCGATATCGCTGAACGCATCCACTCGCGCGAACGGCGTGGCTGGACGCACATGTGCGCGTCGCTGTGCGCGGGCTTTGTCGATAAGGAACGGGCGGAGCGGGAGTTTCTCGACGGCATCGCGCTGGGCGAAGCAATTGGTGAAGTGCGTCTGGTGGCGTTGATGAAAGGAAACTATGCGGTTTTTCTTTCTCAACGAGGTGGTAAGTCACTCGATCAGGCTTTGCAAATCGCGTTAGATAATTTCACACGCTCCGAAGCGCTTGATTTGCTTTACATGCGCGCCGAGGCGCGACGCACCACCGCGCGCGTGCGTCTGGCGCGTGGCGAATTCGAGGAAGCCTTGCGTTTATGCGAAGAACTGTTGGAGATCGTTTCCAGCACTGAATCGGTCGTCAGCCGCCTTTGGATTGGTCCTGTGTACGTCGAGTCGTTGCTCGCTGCCGAACAAAGTGCAAATGAGAACGGTGATACCGAAAAAGCCAAAACACACCACGCCCGCGCAGCCGAATATTTAAGTGGCTATCGCGAGCTCGTCAATTCCTGCCAATCGCCGCTGTTCAAGCGGGAAGCCCAACGCCTCGCTACGCTGATCACGCCTGCATAACTGAAATTCGCCTCGCCTCTGGTCGGTTTACGCAAAATCTTGCATAAATTCAAAACGTGCCTGATCCAGCCAGCGCTGGACTAATGCCCTGCCGTGTGCACAATTCGTGGCGCCGCTGGGAACCTTTCATCCTCAAAAAACTTCATCACGAAAGGTACGCATCATGAGCGAGGTAAAACTAAACCTTGTCGACGCTGAGAGAGTTCGGCACGGAACGATCCACGGATCGGTCGCCGACGGTTGCATCGCAGCCTTGTCCGCTGAGCCGGAAACGATAGCAGAACTTGAAGCGGCTCTGACGCGCTACATCAAACCGCGCGATGATGGCCGCTTCTTCGACTTTTCTTCTCGCATGATCTGTGAACAAGCTGTGCGCGATTTGATCGACTCTGAACCGTGGGACGCAGGCCTGGTGGTGATCGATCTAGCGGCACGTATTGTGGCGATCGACTCGACTTATTCTCAGCCGGGACCTGACGGTGACGTGACGTATCACGATGGAGTTGCCGGCACTGATGTTTCTATTCTTTATCGAGTACCGGACGATTGGTTGTTCGTCAATTCCTTTGAAGCCTATCAATGGTCTCGCGAGCGACGGGTTGAACAGCGCCCGGCAAAGCCGCCACTCGACGCGCGTCCAATTTTGTTTGGACCTCAATTGATCCAGTTCCTGGTAAATGCGTGCTTGTCTGTACCGTTTGAAATACTGAGAGCGGGATCGACTAAGGCAGATGATTTTGCTGATACGCAAATAAGCACGGTCCACGCGCGCTGGTTGTTGACACCGCGGGATGATTTGCACGGTCGATCACCGCGCGATGTGCTTTTGGCGCAGCAGGATTTTATTGACTTTGATATGCATACTCGCTGCCTGCAATGGAGCGAACTGCACGAAGGTCCGCCCTGTTTGGCGGAAAGCTCTTTTGCCTATCGTTATGCCGGGTTCGGCACGCACCAGTGGGTCATTTATTACGACCTGGTGCGATATCTGCTCCGCAGCCTGATTGAAAAACTTGAGCCGACTAAAGACGCTTCAGCAGAACAGTTGAGCACTATGCTCGGCAAGTTAATGAATGATTGGTTGAACAATCCGCAACCCGAATTAGACGGTCGAATTCCCGCCGTGCTCATGAACAACGAACGAAAGCGTTTACCTGAAGCCATGCGGCCGCGCGACATGATCGTCGATGACGATTGCCCGATGTGCATGACGCTCGCCGACGAGACGTCGCCGCTGGGAATGGGGGTCGGTTTCTGGCATCTGGATGGCGCGCACATGGACGATGAGTTTGCTTTCTCGCCGTACAAGACGCGCGAAGAGTGGGAAGCAGACCGGCAACGGCAGGAGCAGATGTACCAGGATTTTGCTCGCGAGGATGAGGAGCGGCGCCGCATCGCACGTGCCGAGACGCTGGAGTTCGCCCGCTTCGTCGATCCTGAATGGGATTCCGACCCAAGCTGAAGCGGACCACACTAAGTCGGAACCGGGAAGGTAGCGACCGGCCTTTGTCATTGCCGATTGCCTACGTTCGCCACTGTTGCGGCCCGGTCGCTATGCTCACGCGCTTAATGTAATTCCACTCACTGCCGCTCGTTTTTAGCGTAATCTGCGCAATCTCTCGGTGTCGCGACTTCTCTATTTACTCGCGCTGGCCGTTTGTGCCATTCTGTGACGAACGGATCTCACCTTATTGGTCGCAACCGGCCACGCTTCCGTACCTGCCCCGCTACAATTCGCTTTTGCAGGAGGACGCGATGCAAGTCTGCTCACAATGCCAATTCATCTATGAGGATGATCAGGAACGATGCGATATGGACGGCGCGGAACTCGTGTACGAGCCCACGCTCGATCATGCCTTTCCTGTCACCGCGCTCCTGCCTGAACATACGAAGTTAATTATTCCGATTGACGCTGATGTTCGCAGTGAAATCGCGCGGGTACCGGTAAACGCAGCGCCGCGCAGAATTATTTGGCAGACAGCTGCTGCTGTCATCGTCGCCGGCTTAGCCTTCCTCGCGTTTTATGCGGCGCGTGCCTCGTTTGGCCCAGGTCCATCGATCCCCGAGCAAAGCATTTTTCCGCATGACTTAGCTTCAGTGCCGGTTGCTGCTATGGCAGCGAACATGTCTGTGGTCCAAAACGCTGCTGCTCCTTCGCCTCCAACAATCGAATCGAAAATAATTCCAGCCGTTCGGGGGTTAGCTGTTGCGGCGCTGCCCGGACTGAAACCTTTGCCCCGACTCAAACCATTACCGACCTTGAAGCCGATCCCCCGATTAGGGGAGCAGAACCGCGCAATGAATGCGAATCACAAAGGCAGCGTCGTTACTGCCAAGCCAAGGGCGGAGAAAAAGGAATCCAGGTTGGGCGCATTCTTGAAAAAGACCGGGCAAGCTTTGAAAAAACCATTCAAGTGACCAAATGGTCAGCAAGGCACATTTGCATTTGGACCAATGCACAAAATCTTTTCGATCATATTTCTGATTTTATTGCTGACGACCATGTCCCTCGTGTGCGCAGCGAACGCTTCAGCACAGACATGTCAGGAACCGCAGACGACCGGGAACCATAGCTTTCGTCAACAAGGTGAGCGCTTTGAAATTCCGATCATGGTGAGCAATTGCGCGCCAACTGCTCTTGAAGTGCGCTGGTCCAATGGCCGGAACAACGGTAGCAATTTTCACGTCACGTTTTTTGATAGCGACAATCAGGCGATCTATACAAGAGAGTTATCGGGATTTCTCAGTGGCAGTTTTATGTTTCCGCTGGCCACGCTCGAGCAGCAACCGTGGTTTGGGCAAGGTTCGCTGATTTCGGTCCCGGTGAAAGTTACGATAGAGGCAGTGCGACCCTTCGCACTGCCTGCAAGCATCAGCTACAAAGTCACTCGTACGCAGGCGCACACTGAACTCATTAATCCTGAAACGACGATTGAGAAGCAGTCAGACACGAAAGCCAACCGCACCACCCCGGTCAACGGAAAATCGATAACTCACCGCGCAATGTAAAACGCCGACCCTGCGAGGGTCGGCGGACAAATTTGAATTGAACTGTTACCCCGGGCTCACGCCCGGGTCTAATATTATGTCGCCCCGTAAACGGGCCTCGGACCGCGGCGCGGCCCACTCGATTTTCTCAGTTGCGCAGTCTCAGTTCACCGCTTTGTCCGTAATTTCCAGCGCCTTGTCGATGATCGCGAACGCTTCGCGCAGATCTGGTTCAGTAATAGTTAGCGGCGGGTTCGTGTAGAACGTGTTCCACCTTACGAGTGTATAGAGACCTTGCTGACGGAAAAACTTTCCTAACTCCTGCATCTCAGGCGAGGTGCCGTTAAATGGCGCCATCGGTTCGCGAGTCTCCCGATTTCTCACGAGCTCCACAATTCCGAACAACCCAATGTTGCGCGTGGCGCCAACCGATGGATGCCGTTGCTTCAGATCATTCAACAAGCCTGTCATCACTTCGCCCATGCGTCGCGCGTTCTCGATCAAATCGTCCTCTTCATAGACCGAGATCGTCGCGAGCGCCGCCGCGCACGCCAGCGGGTGACTGTTATAAGTGAGCCCGCCGTAAAAAACATTCCTCTCGAAGTGATCGGCAATCTCGCGCCGCATCCCTACCGCGCCTAGTTGCACGTACGCGCTGGTCAACCCTTTGGCCATCGAGATTAAGTCAGGCACAACATTCCAGTGGTCCACCGAAAACCATTTTCCGGTGCGGCCAAATCCGGCCATTACTTCGTCAGCGATTAGCAGAATGCCGTACTTGTCGCACAACGCCCGCAGTCCCTGCATATATCCGTCAGGCGGAATCAAAATTCCGTTCGTACCAACGACCGGCTCAACGATGATCGCAGCTATAGTTTTCGCGCCTTCGAGCTCGATCACTTCTTCCGTTTTGGCGAGCACATCTTCAGTGGAGTCCGAACCTCTTTGAATGCCGTGATAGAAATCCGGAATACGAAACACGCCGGGTATGCCGGGTTCCGCCGCCCAACGTCGCGGGTCGCCGGTCAACGTCAACACGCCGGCGGTGCCGCCGTGGTACGAGCGATAACGCGAACCAATCTTGTGACGGCCGCTGTACATGCGTGCGATGCGAATCGCGTTCTCGTTCGCTTCGGCGCCGCCGTTAGTAAAAAAGAAT
>DATENN010000238.1:0-23048 GCA_035275045.1 Pyrinomonadaceae bacterium | reverse complement strand
TGTAGTTGGACGTGTTCGATAAGTATCTTTGTCAAAAAAGCGAAGCACCGACGACGCCGACATATCGACCAGTTGGCCCATACGAAAGCCCAACAAAATTCCTTTCTTTACCCAGGAATTTACTTGCCAGCGTCCTTCAGCATCCCGTTCCGCCGCGCGGATTTCACCGCGGTTCAGCGCAAGTTTGAATTGATCAAACATCGCGCGATCCTGCGCGGTGAATTCGCCGGTGCGGCGCGCACCCAGGGATTCGATATCGTCACGAAGTGGCATGCGATGCTTCTTTCAACAGGTCAAGCTCTGACATAACATCGCGTAAACGCGCGCGACTGCTTTGCTGAATTCTCACCAGCGGCAGACGATAGTTCTCTTCGATCAAATTCATCATCGCGAGTCCCGCCTTTACCGGACCGGGACTCGATTCAATGAAATTCGTTTCCATCAACGGCAACAGACGATAGTGAAGATCACGCGCCGCGTCCCACTTGCCGGCCAAAGCCAGATCAACCATGCGCGACATCAACTCAGGCGCCTGGTTTGAGGCGACCGAAATCAGACCGTCACCACCAAGCGCAATCAATGCGAACGTGATAGCGTCGTCGCCTGACAAGACGCGGAAGTTTTCAGGACGATCGCGCAAGATTTCCATGATCTGCGATAAATTGCCGGACGCCTCTTTCACCGCGACAATATTTTCGCAATCGCGAGCTAATTTCAGCGTCGTCTCGGCGGCGATGTTGCAGGATGTGCGCCCGGGCACGTTATAAATAACTATCGGCAAGTCGACTGCTTCTGATATGGCGCGGAAGTGAGCATAGAGTCCGGCCTGCGTGGGCTTATTGTAGAAAGGCGCGACTACCAGGACTGCGTCGGCGCCGAGGCGCTGCGCGATTCTGGAATTTTCAATAGCGGCGGCGGTTGAATTGCTGCCAGTGCCCGCAATGACTTTCGCGCGGCCGCGCGCCAGCTCTATCGCTCGCGCGATGACACGCTGATCCTCAGCTTCGGTCATAGTCGCGCTTTCGCCGGTCGTTCCACACGGCACCAGCAGGCGGATACCGTTGTTGAGCTGATATTCGATCAATCGCGTCAGCGCTGCTTCATCAATCGCGCCGTCCGCGGAAAACGGCGTCACGAGAGCGGTCGCGCATCCAACCATCCAATCAATTTTTGTAGTCATACGAACACCTCTTCACTGCCGAAAGTGATTAAGCTGTTTCCAGAATCTGGTCCATTACTTCTGAAAATTCATAGACGCCCTTGCGGCCCACGATCCAGGTTGCGGCGAGCAGCGCGCCGGCGGCGAAACCTTCACGAGAGCGCGCCGTGTGAGCCAACGTGATTTGATCTGCGGGCGAGTCAAAACCTACGCGGTGCGTTCCGGGAATATGGCCGGCCCGCGTTGAAGCAATGGGAATATTTCCGTCGTTGAATTCCGCTAATAACTTTTGCAATTCCAACGCAGTGCCGGATGGCGCATCACGTTTGCGCGCGTGATGCTGCTCTTCAATGAAAGGCTGGTATTGGTCTAACCGCGCGAATAATCTGGCAGCGTCGCTAACGATCCTATAGAAAACGTTTACGCCAACCGAGAAATTAGCACCGTAAACGAGCGTGCCGTTTTGTTCAGTCACAATTTCTCGAGCGCGCGGCAGGCCATCTTTCCACCCCGTCGTTCCTTCAACTAACGGCACACCGGCGAGTGCGCAGCCTTCGACGTTCCTCAACACAGCATCGCTAATGGAGAAATCGATTGCCGCGTCGCACCCTTTTAACTGTTCAGCAAGCGCGCGCGGCGTTGAGGGACAATTGTTGGAGCGCAGGCGAACGCCAACTTCATTGCCCGCTGCCAACGCGCGCGACTCAACTAACTGGCCCATCGCGCCGTATCCGATTAACGCCAACTTCACTTGGAAACCCCTTCAGCAACTGCATCTGCTTCGATGTGCGAGGTCCTAAGCAGGCTACGTACCAGCTTCACATACAAACCGACGGCCTCCTGCAACTCTCGCTTACTCACACATTCGCCGGCGGTGTGTGCTTTCAGGATTGAACCGGGACCAATCAGCAGCGCCTTGCCCCAGCGCGAGAGATAAGGAATGTCGGTCGTAAACCTGACTACACACTGTTCGAACGCTGAATCAGTAATTAGGCGAACCGGATCGTGCACCGAGAGGTATTCAATTTGCGCTCGCCCGGCAATTGCTTTTTCCAGCAGAGACTTGATCGCATCCGACCCGGTGACCAGGCGCAATTGCAGATCAGCACTAGCCTGATCGGGAATGACGTTCGCGCGAGTCCCTCCATTGATTACTCCGATGTTGCACGTCGTCTCTCCCAACTCAATATCCGCCGGCCATTGAAGCTTGCGGATGTCCTTCAGTACGTCAAGCAATTTCTCGATTGCAGACTCGCCCTGTTCCGGATAAGCGGAATGCGCTGAACGGCCTGCAGTGCGAAGAATCAAGCGAAGCGAACCTTTAGTCGCGCTCGCCAATTTGTTGTCAGTGGGTTCGCCGTTGATCAAATACTCACACTCCGTGGAAATCGGATGCGCATTGGCGACGCGCGCACCGGCACTTCCGAGCTCCTCATCAACGGTGAATAGCAAGCCGATATCGTTGACGCCTTCATGTCGAAGCTGTTCGGCCGCTTCAATCTGCGCGGCAATAATTCCCTTGGCATCACACGCGCCCCGGCCGAATATCCAACCATCGTTCTCAGTCGATGCAATGAAGGGCGGCACGGTATCCATGTGCGTCGACAAAACAACGCGCGGCGCTGTGTTTGTGCCGGCGATAACGTTGAAACGATTTCCTTCGACCTGCTGGCGTTCGACGTTATAGCCAAGTCTTTCCAGAGTTGCAGCCAGGAAATCGCCGACGGCTTGTTCTTCTCCCGTAACGGACGGGATATCGATCAAATTTCTGGTTAGTGTAAACAGAGTCATCGATTGACTGCGAATCAGGCAGGCACGCGGACGCCCCACTCATCGACATCGATATGTTCTTCGCTGGAATGTTCGAAAAATTCCTGATGCAAACGCATCACCGCTTCTCTGGCGCGGGCTTCTTCGACGGCAAAAGTCAGATTGATGCGCGACGCGCCCTGCGAAATCAGCGAAACATTGATGTCGCTGATGGTTGAGAAGATTCGCGCCGCGATTCCCGGCGTGCTGCGCAAGCCTTCCCCGACGATGCAAAGAATAGCGCGCTCGGCTTCAATCGAAACCGATCCGAGTCTTTCCAGTTCGTCGACGATGGCCGGCAATTCGGTCGTGTCATCAAGCGAAAGCGAGACGCTGACTTCCGAAGTAGTAACCACGTCAACCGCAGTTCGATACTTATCAAAGATTTCAAAAATTGCGCGCAGGAAACCATACGCACCCAGCATTCGCGCCGAGGTGATCTGAACGGTTGTGACTCCAGTTTTATGTGCGATCGCTTTGACCGTTTGCGGCGACGTCTCGGTCTCAGCCACCACAACGGTGCTTCTGCCCTCGGGAGCACGTGAATTACAAATACGCACCGGAATGTCACGTTCGACCGCGGGATGCAAAGTCTTAGGATGCAGAACCCGCGCTCCGAAGTAAGCGAGCTCAGACGCTTCGGCAAACGAGAGCCGCGGAACAGTCCGGGCTTTCGGGGCGATCCGCGGATCGGCGGTTAGCACGCCGGGTACATCAGTCCAGATCTGAATTTCTTCGCAATGCAGCGCTGCGCCCAGCAACGCAGCGCTGAAGTCAGAACCGCCGCGACCGAGCGTGGTCGTCTTACCCGTCTTCGTGCAACCGATAAAGCCACCCACGACCGGAATAATCGAAGCATCCAATAAAGGAATGAGCCGCGCTTGCGTTGCCGCGAACGTTTCCGCCATCAAGGGAGTAGCGCAACCAAATTCGTCGTCGGTGATAACGCATTGCCGCGAGTCCACCGCTTGTGCGGCAAACCCATTTTCTACCAGCACCGCTGCCAGCAGCGCGGCTGATAGTTGTTCTCCGTTTGCGGCCACTGCATCCGAGAGTGCCTTGCGCCTGGTGCGATCGCTTTTTACGTCGAGGCCCGACGCCAGTAATCGCGCGATCTCGTCGCGCGTAGAATCGACGAGGGCACGCACGTACGCCGCTTCTTTCGATAACAATGCATCGATAACTCGATGGTGGCGATCGAAATGCTTGTTCAGTTGTTGCAACGCAGCCGTTGGATTTCCATTTAGGCTTTCGGCAACGCTTGCTAATAACGCATCGGTGAAACGCGCCATCGCGGACACGACCACCACCGGGCGGTGCTCAACCCGCTGCGCAACTATGCGAGCAGCGTTCTGAAAAGCTGTGGCGCCTTCAACGGAGGTGCCGCCAAATTTCATTACTATCGAGTTCATGAAACTTGCCAGTTTATCACTTGCCTCAACAGACTAAATAAGCAATTGACGGTTTTATTTGAGTGTAATTTGGTACGACAGCGAATTCTATCTCGTCATCGCTACACAACTTTTGACTTCCAACGGCCACGCCGAAACATTAAGGCGCTAACAATGGCTAGTGTTGAAAAAGCGATGGTGATCGCCAGGAAGACTCCGCGCGGACCGATGCCTAAAACGATGGCCAGCACATAGGCGAGTGGCAGCTCCCACAACCAAAAGACAAACAGGTTAATAACCGTCGGTGTCCAGGTGTCGCCCGCGCCGTTGAATGACTGCGTGAAAACCATTCCATAGGCGTAAAAGAGAAAGCCGGAGGCCACGATTCGCAGGCAGTCGACGCCGTAAGGCATTACGTTGGGATCGTGAGTAAACAAACCGATGATTTGAGGCGCAAAGATCACGAAAACCAAACCGACGCTGCCTAAAAAGATGACGTTGTAAAATCCTGCTTTCCAAACCGCGCGTTCTGCTCGCTCTGGCTTCTTCGCGCCCAACGCCTGACCGACCATTGTCGCAGCCGCATTCGACATTCCCCACGACGGCAGCAACGCAAACAAAATCACCCGAATGCCTACGACATAACCGGCGACTACATCGGTGCCGAAACTGGAGATGGTCCGCACCAAACCGATCCAACTGGCCATGCCAATAAAAACCTGGAAGGTGCCGGTCGATGACAAACGAACGAGCCGGCCCATTATCGGCGCTTCAAGGCGATAGTGATGCCGCTTTATTTCAAAGCGGCCGCCTTTGCGCACCAGACGGCTGAAAGCATAAAGCGCGCCGGTGCCACGCCCGATGTTGGTGGCGACGGCAGCACCCGCGATGCCGAGTCTGGGAAAAGGGCCGAGACCGAAAATGAAGCATGGCCCAAGCACGATATTCAACGCGTTCGCTAACCACAAAACGCGCATTGCGATCGCGGCATCTCCGGCTCCGCGGAAAATCGCGTTAATCATAAACAGCATCACAACCGTCGCGTTACACGCGAGCATGATTCTGGTAAAGGATGAACCATTAGCAATTACGGAAGGCGAAGCGCCCATCAGTCGCAAGAGTTGCGGGGCAAGCGGCGCGCCGATCAAACCGAGCACGGCCGCTACAATTAAGCCTAAGAAGATCGATTGCATCGCCGCGCGCGCGGCGCCATCAGGATTATGCTCGCCCACTCGACGAGCAACGGTTGCGGTGGCGCCAATACTTAAGCCGATTGCGAGGGCGTAAATCAAAGTTAACAACGATTCGGTGAGGCCGACGGTGGCCATCGCATCCGGGCCGAGATACGAAACCCATTTGATATCGACAACCGCGAAAATACTCTCCATGCACATCTCGAGCACCATCGGGATGGCGAGCAGGATAATTGAGCGACCGATTGGGCCAGTGGTGTAATCGCGGTGACTGCCGCGAAGAGATTCGCGCACCGCGGACCACAGGCCTTGCTCTTCAGCCGCCGGCGTATTCAATATCTCGATCGAATGTTCTTCAGAACTTGCCATGAAAGTCAGCGTTCCGCCGCGAATACATCACAAAAACTTTGTTCAATAATCCGGGAACCATCGGTTGACAATAAGTGTCTTCGGCCGAAGCTGAAGTCTTGAATTCCAAGAAATCGGAACCGGGAGCGTAACGACCGGGCCGCAACACCGGCGATTGCCAATTGCCGATCGAGTTAGGCTCTCAATTGAATCAACAGCTCGAGCCGGCATTCTCTTTGAAGCAGGGGAATCAGACGTGGCAATGCCCCATAATACGAACCGCTCGCAACAGCGAGCGGTTAATCGCATTGAATTCGCATCCCTGACTTTTATGAAACTAACCGCCCACGCGGCCAAAATCATCCTGTAGGCGAACGATATCATCCTCACCGAGATAATCGCCACGCTGCACTTCTATGAATACGAGCAGTGTGTCAGTCGCGTTCTCGACGCGATGTGCTGAACCGACTGCGATATCAATAGCTTGTCCGGACGGCACATCGATCTGCCGATCATCGAGTGTCACACGCGCAGTTCCCTGCACGACCACCCAATGTTCAGCGCGTTGGGCATGCTTCTGATAGCTGAGGCGCTTCCCCGGCAAAACTTCAATGCGTTTCACCTTGTAGCCGTCGGCTTCGTCGAGCACGGTGAACGTGCCCCACGGACGACGATCGAATTTCGGCGAGTTGTCTATGTCCTGGCTCATGTTTATGCGCAGATGTACCGCAGACTTCAATTTGCGGTGTGGCGCAAACTTTAGTCTGCCATTCTTGTAACACACACGACTTCAGTGCCGCTTGAAGTATTGCACCGCTCGTTCATGCTTCTCGGCGGCAGCACGACTCTTGAAGGTGCCAAGATTTTTTCGTTTGCCGGTTTTGGGATCTTTCTTCTTGGAATAAAGACGATATTCGCCGGATTTAAGTTTACGAATCATAAATGCTCCGGTTGATAGTTGCTGGATTCGACTGTCAAATGCCCCGGCGGGGCGAAGACCAACGCCGCTTGCACCTCTCAATTGAATTCGCGCGCGTCGCTTGACTAACTCCTGTTTGTTCCGGCCACAGCGCGGCGAACTTTGGGCGCCTGACTTTTCTTTTTCTTCCGTCGCAGTTCCGGCGCGTATCTTCCGGTCCGCTCAAGATCATAAATCGTGTAGCCGGTATCAAAGAGGTCGCCTCCGGGTTGCTGCGGAACGACTGCATAATCAAACACGCGGCCGTCTGTTCTGATATAAACCGAACCTCGCTTACCTTTCAAATACTGTTCAGCTGTCACCAGCGCATAAAGATGTTGCCGGCCACCCAACGTTCCGCCGGGCCGGCAGGGAATGAATTCCTGACCATCGGGCAAACGATAAAGGTTGAGTTCAAGCAAAACGCCGCGGCCATAACGCTGCATGCGCGGCACGAAACCTTGCGGTAATCCAAATCGCTGTTTGCCACTACTGTGTTTAGCCTTCGCGTGATGTCGTTGTTCTTTGTGCTGACGTGCCGCGCGCGTTAGCTCCTCAGCAAGCTCGTTTAGTTCTTGGGCTTCCGCCTGCGTTTCGATTTTTGGCGATAGATTTCCCAGCGCTTGATCTGTCTGGGCCAAAAAGTCGCGGCAAGCTGTACGCAGTTCGCTGGACCCGTCCAGCAATCCCTCGCTGATTTGTTTCAACGTTGCCCGGCCGGTGTTTACTGCTTCCACTCGCTCGCCGTCAGTCAGCTCGGCCCACAATTCGTCGCCGATGATCTGCCTGGACATTGCAAGCGGAAGTTTACTTGATTCCCTGCCGCTTGCAAGAAAGTTTTAGTTGCGGGCGCGCGGAGTATCTCGACCACAATAAATCCGTAGCCCGATGAAACATGTTTGGCGTACGGTGGATTGCGCCGGTTTAAGATCGCCGCAGAACTCGCTTGAGCAATCGAAATCGCCGCGTGTAAAAAGCGACTGAACAATGCTTCCAAACTAATGAAAGTCGTGCGAGGCGACAGCGGCGACCTGAAACGAAAGCGCGCGAATACTCTTTGCCTTGATCGAGATCACGTTGTCCTGGTTTTGCAGCGTTCCGGAAATTAGCAGAAACGGTTCATCGACTACGACTAAACGATATTTATCGAACAACTGTGGAGTGATAATGATGTTGGCCACGCCTGTTTCGTCTTCCATGGTGAGGAACACGAACCCTTTCGCGGTTCCGGGCCGTTGCCGCACGATTACCCAACCGCCACATTTAACCGCCGCGCCATCGGGCACATTTTGTAAATCGATCGCGCGCAAGGCGCCCAACTCGCTTAATTCTTTTCGCCGGTATGCCACCGGATGACGGCCAATCGTCAACCCCGTGCCACGGAAATCAGCATCCATTCGTTCCGGTCGCGTCATTGGCGTGAGTGGTGAATTGCGATCGATCTCATCAAGCTGTTCATAAAGTTCACCCGCCTGACGCGACACGCGCTCGACCTGCCATAAGGCATCGCGGCGTGTTGTGCCATGGCCGAAAGTCCAGGGTCCAGGGTCCAAAGTCTGCTTCTTTGATTTTGCCTTTTGACCTTGGACGTTGGACTTTGGACTGCGCTGAATAAAATTGAGCGCTCCGACCGCGGCAAGTTTTCTCAACTCATCCTTGCGCAGCTCGGGCACGCGCCGTTGCAGATCATCAATACTGACAAATGGTGCTTCGCGCCGCGCGCGCACAATCGCCTGCCCCACCTGTTGACGCAAACCTTTCACATAACGAAGACCAAGACGCAAAGCATGGGAGTCCAAAGTCCAAGGTCCAAAGTCCAAAGTCTCTCTAGCTAAGATCGACTCTGAATTTTCCGGATCGCAATTTGGAACGTCATGGTCACCGTTTGATCTTTGAACTTTGCATTTTGAATTTTGCGTTGACTTTGGACATTGAACATTGGACTTTGGACTGATTACCGTGCACAACCAATCCGATTCCATAACATCCACCGGTTTCACTTCCAGACCATGTCGCTGGGCGTCCTTGACGATCGTGAACGGTTGATAAAAACCCATTGGTTGATTGTTGAGTAAGGCGGCGGTGAACGCAGCCAGGTAATGACATTTCAGATAAGCACTGGAGTAAGCGATTAAAGCAAAGCTCGCTGCATGCGATTCCGGAAATCCATACAGAGCAAACGAGGTGATCGACTGCACAATTTCGTCCTGTGCTTTTTGTGCAATCCCATTTCGCGCCATGCCACGCCGCAGTTTCACTTCTATTTCTTTCATCCGTGCTTCCGACCGTTTGAAGCCGAACGCGCGCCGCAACTCTTCAGCCTCGCCGCCGGAAAAGTCAGCGCAAATCATCGCCATTTTCAATAGTTGTTCCTGAAACAAAGGTACGCCCAGCGTCCTTTTTAATACCGGTTCGAGTTTGGGGTGCGGATAAACGACTCGTTCGCGGCCCTGCCGCCGTTTTAAGTAAGGATGGACCATGTTACCGACGATGGGGCCGGGTCGAATAATCGCGACCTGTACTACGATGTCGTAAAACTTTTGCGGCCGCAGCCGCGGCAAACATGACATCTGAGCGCGGCTTTCAACCTGGAACAACCCGATCGTGTCTGCTTTTTGCAGCGCAGCGTAAACACGTGAATCGTCCTGTGGCAAATGGGCCAGATCAACATCTTCCTCATACACATCACTGATAATTTCAATGCATTCTTCAAGCGCGGCCATCATTCCCAAACCGAGCAGATCCACTTTGATCAGGCCAAGGTCAGCACAATCTTCCTTGTCCCATTGCACGACGACGCGGCCGGGCATCGCCGCCGGCTCCAAAGGGACCACTGAACTTAGCTGGTCCTGGCAAATGACCATGCCACCTGAATGTTGGCCCAGGTGCCGCGGCAAGTCCTGCACCTGCTGGTAAAGTTCAAAAAACTTTTTGATACGCGGATTGCGGATATCCAGACCAGCGTCGCTAAACTGTCGCGCGGTTGAATCTTTTGGATCTTTCCATTCCCACGTATGGACCAGCCCGGACAATCTTCCCAGCGTCTGTTCGTCAAACCCCAGCGCCTTGCCGACTTCACGCGCGGCGGAACGACCGCGATACGTGATGACGTTGGCGGTCATCGCGGCGCCGAGTTTGCCGTAGCGCTCGTAAACGTATTGAATAGCGCGCTCGCGTTGATCACCGCTGGGCAAATCAAGATCGATATCGGGCCACTCGCCACGTTCTTCAGACAGAAAACGCTCAAACAACAATTCCATGCCAATCGGATCGACGGCGGTGATTCCCAGCGAATAACAAACTGCACTGTTGGCGGCGGAACCGCGGCCCTGAATCAAAATCCCTTCACGCCGGCAAAACTCAACGATGTCCCAAACAATCAAAAAGTAGCCTTCGAGTTTCAGTTTTTCGATCAACGCAAGTTCACGTTCGATTTGCCCGCGAGCTGCTTCGTACGTTGGCCGGCCATATCGGCCGGTGTAGCGGCGTCGCGCTCCTTCTTCAGTGCGCTGCCGCAAAAATGAGGTCATCGTCTCGCCGGCGCCAACGGGATACCTGGGAAACTCGTAGCCCAGATCTTCAAGCGTGAATTCGAGTCGCTGCGAAAGTTCGCTGGTATTGGCGATTGCTTCCGGCAAATCCGCAAACAGATCGCTCATGACTGCGGCCGGCTTTAAATAACTTTCAGAGTTTTTTGCCAACAATCGTCCGGCAGTTTCCAGGCGCACGTGGTTGCGAATGCAGGTGAAAACGTCGGCGACTTCGCGCTGGCCGCGAGACGCATGATTGACGCCGTTTGTTGCGAGCAATGGCAGGCGAAAGCGGCGTGCAATTTCCAGGACTGCCTGATTGCGCGTCTCTTCTGTTCGGGTGAAATGGCGTTGCAATTCGGCATAAACATTTTCTTTGCCGAATATTTCAATAAGTTGTTCGGCTGTTCTATCTGCTTGTAAGGTGCTTTGCTGCAATGCTCGCGCAAGTGGCCCATCGTCAGCGCCGGTCAAACAAATCAATCCGTCGGCGTGGTCAGCGAGTTCATCAAGCGTGACTGCGCATTCACCCGGCTTCGCATGTTTGGGCACGCGTAACTTCATCAAAGTAATCAAGCGAGAAAGATTTTGATAACCGGCGCGGTTGCGAACTAAAAGCGGAAGGGAAAAAGATTGCCCCAAGTTCAAAGTTGAAGATCCAAAGTCGTTCAATTTTTCTTCAACATTTGAATTAACTTTGAATCTTGAATTTTGAATCTTTAACCTCGAGCCGTTGACTTTGAATTTTGGACTTTGGACCTTTGACTGGTTAGTTACGTCGATTTCGGCGCCGATATGGGCTTTGATGTTGTTCTTCTTTGCCGATAGATGAAAACGCGGACTGCCATAAAACCCGTTGCGATCCAGCAGCGCCATGGCCGGCATTTCAAACGCGAGCGCCGCTGCCACCAGTTCTTCTGGAACGGACGCGCCTTCAAGAAAACTGAACGCCGACCTCGCATGTAATTCGATGTAACTCATTGCCAACTGCCGAGTGCCAAGTGCCGAATGCTTCCTTTCGCCAGTGTTTCAAAAATAAATCGCAAATCGGCGATCGGAAATCGGCAATGACATCAGTCATAAATTCCTTCGACATACCAGGTGCCATTTTTAAGTTCGCGATAGATGCGGTAAATGATCGCCGCTGGCCCGTGCGGCTTAACTTCTTTCAACCGCACCGACATCTGACTTCTGACTTCTGACCTCTGACCTCTGACTTCTGACCTCTGATCTCTGACCTCTGACCTCTGACCTCTGACCTCTGACCTCTGATCTCTGGCCTCGATCGCCACGTCCCACTCGTCTCTGGCCCAGACGTCCGGACGCCACCATTCACCGGAAGCGCGCCACGGACCAGCGAGCCCAATTATTTTCCCGTAAACGCTGCGTTCCTTTCCCCAGGCATTGATTTCCATTGGGTAACCATGATTGGAGTCGACGACGGCAGGTAACGGCGGGCGGAAGCGGCGAAAACCGAGATCCACGGCTCGCCTTTTACCATTAACTGTTTGTGGTTCACTGTTCACTGGTTCCAGTTCACTGTTTACCTTGCGTTTCTTCCTTTCACGCAGCACAAATCGCGTAACGCGAAAGGCGTCCGGCCGGTATGTGTCCAGCAATTGCGGCGAGCCAACATTCTCAAGCCCTACCAGTTTTGCCAGGCGCGCCAGCGTTAATTCCAATTTCGCGGGCTCGGGCGCCAGCGGAATGAACAACCCTGTCTGTAACAGCCGCGGCTTAACCGGTTCGCACTTAATTTCAATTCCAATCACTCCACACAAAGGCGGATTACGTTCAGCCTCGAGTAACAACAACTTCAAAAACACTTTGTGATCGCGCATCGGATACGGGAGATTGATCTCCAATTTATGTTGCGTTTTATTTTCCAGACATAACTGCACATGCAACTCGTTAGTCGCCAAAGCATATGCTTGCAAACTGGCGCAAATCTGATTTAGAAGTCGGGCGAGAATGAACGACAGAGGCTCGAGCTCGCCGATTGGGTATTCAAGTTCAATTACATTTTCAAAAACTGGCTGGGCTTGCTTCAGTTTTAAGTGCCGATCGGTTTTACCGGCAGCGAGTTGTTGCAGCTTTACTCCCGGCTGGCCCAGACGTTCTGAAACACCGGCTACCGGCAAGTTTGCGAACCCCGCAAAAGTGAGCACGCCCCAAAGCTTCAGCGTCTCAAAAATTTCTTCAGCTACTTTGGCTTCAACATTCACCAACGAATAGTCGAGCGATTGAATAGGCAGGCCGCCGATACACGTGAGTTCTTCACCGGGCGCCGTATAAGTAATGCCGCGGCGAAATTTGGCCGCATGAATGGCAACATCAGGATTTGCTGCCAAGGCGACGTTCACACGACTATCCAGTCCTCCCGAAGATGCAGCTGTTTGCGCCTGTTGCGCGATGACGGTCGCTAGTTCATAAGCCGAGCCGAAGCACAACGCGCAGCCTTCCACATCAATCACGGCGATATTTGGCGCGGCCTCTTCAACGAAAGGCGAAAAGGAGTAGGCAAAGTCAGCCAGAGACACCGGGGCCCTGACGTTTTCCGCAAAAATGCCGGCAAACACCGCTTTTCCTCGTGGAGTTGTGGAATAATCTCAGCGAGCGAAGATTAGCGAAAATTAACGAAGACGTCAAGGCGCGAATAGCAAGCAGCGGAATAGCGAACCAGCAGAAGTGTGGAACCCCGGCCGCCCACCTCTTCGTCGACGCGCAACAAGCTGTTTGCTGTCCACTGTTCACTGTTCGCTGTTAGCTGTTTGCTGTCCGCTATTTGCTGTCGCTCGATTTACGCTTTACGATTCACGCCCTATGGATATGACTTCAGCGGTCGCTGTTCTAACTGCCATGATTACGCCCGCAGTCCTAATCTCGGCATGTGGCAGCATGATTCTTTCCACGTCACATCGCCTGGGCAGGGTGGTCGATCGCGTACGCTCACTCTCCGACAAACTGGATGAATTCGCGATCAGCGGTCGCGCGGAGAATACGGACCGCCTGGCAATCATTTATGCGCAACTCGACAAGCTAACCAGCCGGGCGCGCATTCTGCAGCGCGCCATGGTGACTTTTTACCTGGCGTTAGGATTGTTTGTCGCCACGAGTGTGGCTATCGGTGTGGTGGCCATTGCAGGTAACGCGCGATACAACCTGGTGCCCGTGATGGTCGGCATGCTTGGCGCGTGCTTTCTTTTTTACGGCAGCATGCTTTTAATATTTGAAGCGCGGCTGGCGCTAAGCACGATTCACGCAGAAATGGATTTCATTTGGGGACAGAGCACTAAGACCGCGCCGGCAAACGTAGTGCAACAACACAAACCCCACTTCGTCCATTTTCGATCACGTAAATAAGTAGCGCAGACTTTTCAGTTCTGTGCTGCGCTAAACACAACCTCGAGCCTGTGTCACTTTAATGGAAGCTTCATATCTTAATTTGTTTCGCAGTGGTGAGCTGGCGACACGGGTGCAGCAACTCGAGTCACTGCTCGACAGTTGTGTTGTCTGTCCGAAAGACTGCCTCAACAATCGGCTGCAAAACGAAATTGCGGCATGCTATTCGGGACGGCTGCCAATAGTTTCGTCTTACACTGCGCATTTTGGCGAAGAGCCGGCGCTGGTCGGAAATCGCGGCGCCGGCAACATCTTTTTCGGCAACTGCAACCTGCGTTGCGCTTATTGCCAAAATTATCAAATCTCACAGACTCACAAAGAACAATTGCAGAATGAAATCACGCATGAACGCCTGGCGGAAATCATGCTGGAGTTGCAGCAGCGAGGTTGTCACAACGTCAACTTTGTCTCGCCTACTCATTTTGCGCCGCAGATGGCGCGCGCAGTTTTAATAGCAGCGGAGCAAGGTTTCCGACTGCCAATCGTCTATAACACCAATGCGTACGACTCGGTTCAAGTACTGCGGCTGCTGACAAACGTCGTGGACATCTATCTGCCGGATTTAAAGTATGCCGATAATGAAGCCGGTTACTTGTATTCGAAGGTGCCGCGCTACAAGGATTTTGCCCGGCTCGCAATCGCCGAGATGTACCATCAGTTAGGCGATGAGCTGGTTTTTGACGATAACGGAGTTTTGCAGCGCGGGTTAATTATTCGATTGCTTGTCCTGCCCAATGGGATCGGCGGTATTCGTGAATCGCTTGAATGGATCCGTGATGAGCTCAGCCCCAATGTGGCGATTTCGCTGATGGCCCAGTATTACCCGACACATCAGGCGGCAGGGAACAGTCGCTACGTGCTTCTGTCGCGGCGGGTCTCCGAGAGCGAATGGTGGCGCGCAACCAGTCTGTTGGCTGAGTTTGGCATCGACCAAGGCTGGGTGCAGGAATTTGACGGATCCGCTTTTTATTATCGCCCTGATTTCAGCAATGCTGAAACGCCCTTTCACGACATCCGAGATTTCACTTCCGAATAACCTCAAGCTGCGTCGCGCTTACTCTGATTTCTGCGGTTTCAATTGATGGGTGGTGTGCTCGGTTACTGAAGGCTGAACGCTGAGCAGTTCATTTGTGGTTGAGTTCCGCGTAACGGACGGCAGCGGTTGTTGAAACCCACCTGCGCCCGCCTCAAGTTCTTTCTGTGCCTGGGCATCGTCGCTACGGTCCGCCAGTTTCTTTTTGGGAACGGTCAAAGCCAGTCCATTAATAATCAGTCCGATGCCAATTAAGAAGGTAATTACGCCGAGAGGCGCAAATTGAAGCAGGTCATGAGACTGCATGCTCATTAAAACTAATAGTAAAGCACTGCCCAATCCCGCGGCTGCCGTAATCACACCAGCGCGAGCCCGTCGTAAACGTTTTTGTTCGGGCGATTCAAGAAACTTTTCCAGTTGCGGCAGCACATCTTCAGCCACTCGCTTCAGATCTTGAGGCTCCATCTGTCGAATTTTTTCCGCCATTGCCTGGCTGATTTGTTCGCGAGCGGAGATGGCGGAAGCGGTAATCACATCTGGCCGTTCAAGCGAGTTGCGTACTCCACGCAGATCCGTGCCGCAGGCGCGACAATATTGACTCGGTTGACGTTCTTCTGATCCGCAGGTTGGACAATACATCTTTTAGTTATACGGGCTGCTTCAGCAGGAGGTTCCCAGCTTTGAGAAAATGAACTCCGCGATCGAGTATGGGACGAAGACGTCGGCTGGGACTACTTACGAGTCACGATTCCCCGCCGCTGACTGCCGGTAGAATCGTGATCTCGGCGTCGGAAGGCAGCGCAGTTTCAAGCATCTCTTTGTGACGAACGTTTTCATCGTTAAGAAAGATATTAACGTGCGGCCGCAGTTGACCGCGTTCGTTGACCACTCTGTCACGCAAGCCGACGTGCATTTGCCAAAGAGATTCCAGGGCCTCGCGCACAGTGCGCGCATCAGCGCTCAAGGCGATGCGATTCTGCCCGCCCGCAAAATCAGTTAGGAACCCGGCAACGTTAACTGTGACCATGTAAATGCGTTCGGCTAGGGCAAAATTCCTTCAGGAACGATCCAGGGATGCATTTCAATCTTTAGCCTGCCTGCGATCACAGCCGGATCAGTCGCTGCCAATTGGCGAGCTTCATCAATTGAAGCAACGCGAAAAACAAAGATGCCGCGCAACGGAGTGTCGTCGCCAAACGGTCCGGCGACCACCAACTTCTTCATTTCCGCGAGCCGGTTAATATTCGCCAGGTGCGCTCGCTGTAAGTCTTCTGTTGCCGGCGTTTTTTCCGGAGTCCATTTGTCGCCGCGATAGAGAAATCCCAGATATGCGCGCGTCGTTTTTTCCGGTGCAGTGGTTTTCTTCATCACGTCTTCGGACCACCACGGATGCATTTCGGCGACCAGATGTCCTGACTTGATGACCGGACTCTCCTCTGCCCAGGCGCGCGCTTCGTCCGCCGACTTCGCTCGCAAGACATAGACGCCGCGAATATCACTGTCATCGTCGAAGCGGCCCACGATTACCGCCTTGCCTGATCCAACCAGCGAGTTCGCATAGGCACGTTGCGCAATCTCAAGCCTGTGCGTCTCGGCATTGCTTTCACCCGTCCACTTTGGCCCGCGCTTAAGTAACGCCATGTGAAACTGAACCAGTTTGAACTGGGGTTCTGTTTTCTGCTGTGCGTTGACCGCCAGAATAGACGCCAGCAATAGAAGCAAAGCCGAAACCAGAAAAAGTTTTTTCATCGTTATTGGACCACCGCGGTTTTTACACAAACGACCGGTGGCAAGCTCTCCATTATCGGCGACCACGAATCGCCGGCGTCTTGCGAGCCAAATAATTTTCCATTGCGCGTGCCAAAATAAATTCCGGTAGGCTGAAGTTTGTCCGCCGCCATGCCGTCGCGCAAGACCGTTTCCATCGCGTTTTCCTGAGGCAACCCGTTGGTCAGGGCTTGCCACGATTGCCCGTCGTCGCGGGTTCGATAGACGCGCAATTTTCCTTCAGGCGTGCAGCGAAATTCATCGGACTCAAGCGGAATGATGTACACGCTGTTTGCATCGTTGGGATCGACTTCCATTGCGAAACCAAAATCAGAAGGAACACCGTTAGCCACGTCGGTCCACGAATCGCCGCCATTGTCACTGCGATACAGTCCCCAATGGTTTTGCAGAAACATGCGTTGCGGCTTCGATGGATGGCTCACGATTTTATGGACGCACTGGCCCCATTCGGGAAAGCGCTGGTCCTCTGGCAGAAACTGCGCGCGCACGCCCTGGTTTCGTGGTTGCCAATTTGCGCCGCCGTCGTCGGTGCGATAAACACCGGCTGTTGAGATGGCGATGTGCATTCGCTGCGGGTTCGAAGGGTCGGGAAGAATTGTGTGCAGGCATAGACCGCCGCCGCCCGGCATCCACTTGGGCCGGTGCGGATGGTTGTAAAGACCTTCTACCAGCGACCACGACGCGCCGGCATCATCCGATTTGAATAAAGCAGCCGGTTCGACTCCACAGTAGAGTGTGTCTTGTTCGCCTGGATGACCTTTGACGATCTGCCAGATCTGCTTCAGCGAAGAATCAGTGCCTTCAGGAAATTTTACGCCATACGTTTCCGGCTCAGTCCACGTTTTCCCATAGTCGTCGGAGGAACTGAGATAAGAACCCCAATAAGAACTGTTTACTGCGGCCCACAGGCGCTTCCGACCGCCGCGATCATCGTAATTCATGGCATAGATGGCACGGCCGGGAAAATATGGACCACCAATCTCCCAGTTTTGCCGCGCTTTATCTGATCGAAGTATGAAGGCGCCCTTCATCGTACCGACGAGTAACAGGAGATCACCGGAAGATGGGGCCATATTTTTTGGCTCGGGCATACAGAACTCCAGGTTGGCAGGGTTGGATTGCGAGGCCGCATTATAAATCACGATTCGGTCGCGCCGGAAACAGAGTCAAACAACCGGACTGGTGCAGTTTGAGGCTGGCAGTTCAGAGTTCAGCCTTAGGGCTGCTGATTGTCCGCCAAAATACAACCTAAAGCGTGAACTCTGAACCAAGGGCTTCAAACTACCTTTCGTCAGACTGCCAAACCTACCGCATTTGCGGCGTCGACAGCGACATCGTTGCTTCACACCAAAGGCAGAAATTAAGCAAGAAATCGAATTCGATTGAGTGTATATAAAAGCATTCGGAAAAACTGTGAAGCACTGAAGGGCGCCGGCTTGAACCGGATTCCTGATTAGTTCTGTTTTTCATGTCCATCGAAGTGACATCGGTCCCTGAAGCCAAACGCTTCCTGCCAGTCTTTGTTTCCGCTCGTCTGCGTCGTTCTCACCTTTCCAATACTCAATTTGCCGGGCGGCTAGCCGTTGTGCTGATTATTGTGGCTGCGGTCGCGACCGGCGACACGCTGTTGCGTTCGTACAAGTATTATGCGCGAATGATCGACGCGCGCCTGGCCAATGGTTATTTGACCAGTCGCCCGGGCTTGTACGCAGCGCCGCGCCTCATTGAACCAAAACAAAAGCTATCGAAGGCCGAGCTTAGCGAAATGTTGCGCCGCGCCGGCTACACTGATTCGGCCCCGAGCACAGTCTGGAATGGCAGTTTTCGTGAAACTGATTCGACGATCGAGATATATCCAGCGGGCGCACAATCCGCGCAAGCCATCACCGTGCTGTTCAAAAACGACCGGGAAGTTGAAGCGATAGTTGCAGGCGCAGTTCCTTTAGAAAAATTCTCGCTCGAACCTGAGGTCCTCTCGAATGACCTCTCATCAAAGACGGCGGAGCGCGACAACCTCAGCTTTAACGACATTCCACCGGTGTTGGTCCATGCGATTCTCTCTATTGAAGATCAGCGCTTTTTTGAACATCCCGGTGTTGACGCTGTCGGAATTCTACGTGCGCTAGCACGCAATGCCGGCGATGAAAAAGTAGGCCAGGGCGGTTCAACGATTACCCAGCAGTTGATCAAAAACACCTACTTATCGCCCGAGCGAACGTTCTCGAGGAAATATGCCGAAGCGATGCTGGCGTATGCGCTCGAACGGCGCCTATCGAAGCAGGATATCTTTGCTTTGTACTGTAACGAGTTGTACCTGGGACAGCGCGGCGCGTTGGCCGCGCGCGGAGTTCGCCAGGCCGCGCACATATATTTTGGTAAGGAGTTGAAAGACATTTCGTTGGGTGAGGCGGCCGCGATCGCCGGCTTGATTCAGGGACCAGCTCGTTATTCTCCCGACAAGCATGCGGACGCATTACAAGCTCGCCAGCGACTCGTGCTCGATGCCATGGTCCGCAATGGATACGTCACGACTGACGAAGCGGACCGCGCGACCGCAAAACCGCTGACGTTAGTTGAAGCTGACCACTCCACTGCGATCGCGCCGTACTTTGTTGATTACGTCAATAGAATTTCCGGCGAGAACGAAACAGCGCTTCACGATCGGATCTACACGACGCTCGATCTTGACCTGCAACGGATGGCTGAACGTGCGTTGAGCCAGCAATTGGATCGCCTTAACAAAACTCGCGATGAGAAGTTGCAGGGCGCGCTGGTAGCGCTCGATCCGAAAACTGGGAATGTAGTGGCAATGGTAGGCGGACGCGACTATGCCGAATCGCAACTCAATCGTGCTACCGATGCGCGGCGGCAACCCGGTTCCACATTCAAGCCTTTTGTGTACGCTGCTGCGTTAGAAGATGGTTTTTCTCCTTCACAAACGTTCAGCGATACTCCGCGCGAATTCATTTACGATCGAAATAAATCTTACCGGCCGTCGAACTTTGGGAATTCTTATTCAATGCGAGACGTCACCATGCGGACGGCGTTAGTTAAGTCGCTGAACGTCGTCACGGTTGATCTCGCACTGCAGACGGGACTGGCGCGTATAGCAAATCTCGCAGCGGATTTCGGATTGCCGCGTCCTGAGCGCTATCCATCACTCGCATTAGGGACGGGCGAAGTAACGCCTCTCGAATTAGCCGCCGCGTATGCCACATTCGCGAACGGTGGACATCGCGTCGAACCTCGAATCATTACGAGTGTTGGCGAACCACCGGGGACACACCTTGATCCGCCGGATCGGGACAAGGTGGTGATTCGCGATACGACTGCTTACATGATCACCAACATGCTCGAAGCGGTGGTAGATCACGGCACGGCCCGCGCCGCTCGTGGGGCCCTAAAAGGAATTTCGTTCGCAGCGAAAACAGGGACATCGCGCGACGGCTGGTTCGTAGGCTACACACCGAATTTAGTTTGCGTGGTTTGGATTGGCTATGACGACAACCGGCAACTTGGGTTGACTGGCGCTGAAGCAGCTTTGCCTGCATGGGTGAACTTTATGCAGAATGCGATTGCTGCTAAGCCCGCGTTGGGTGGAAAAAATTTCGAGTGCCCCGAAGGAATTGAGTTTGTCGAGATCGATTCTGACTCAGGTTTGATAGCGACCCTGAGTTGCCCGCATCGAGAGTTGATCGCTGTGACCGAACGAGCGGCGCCCAATGTCGAGTGCTACGAACACGGGAACTTGCCGCATTCCGCTGCCGACAGTGATAGCGAATTTACGGACGCAACAGCCTATGCCGACCGTCACACGGAGCACGCCCGCAACGATCCTCGTCAAGTTCCTGCAGTTTCATCGACGCACGTCGAGACCGATTCACGTGGCAGACGTACCTTGATTAGTGCGCTGCGCTAATTGTAGGTTTACCGCTTCTCCAGGATCACCTGTGCGATCGCATGCTGCGTGGTATGTGAAATTGAGACATGTGCGAACGATGCTCCGGAGCTTTCAAAGATTTTTTTTGTTTCGCCGTAGAATGTCAGCACGGGTGCGCCACTCGCTTCTGAACTAATCTCCACGTCCTGCCAGCTTAGTCCGCCTCGCCAACCGGTTTTGAGTGCTTTCAATGCCGCTTCTTTTGCTGCAAAGCGCGCGGCATAATGCTGCGCAGCGACCACGCCACGACTGTCGCAGTAAGACCGTTCAGCCGCGGTAAAAACGCGCTCAACGAAACGTGGCGTGCGCGCCAGCACTTCGCTAACGCGGGCAACTTCGATAATGTCTATACCGATGGAAACGATCATAAGCGAGCCGGAATTAGAACATGCCGGCTTTCAATGGCGCGAATCCGAAGGCGTGCGTGGCCTGGTCTGCACTGCATTGCAGCGCGCCGGTTTTCCTAACGCATTCTCGACGCGAAGTGGCGGCGTCAGCGCGATGCCGGAGAACTCACTCAACCTCGCCGGCTTTAACGAAGATAGCGCGGAAAACATTCTGGAGAATCGGCGTCGCTTTCTCAAGTTGTTTCCGGGCGACTGGGTGCTGGCGGGTTGTTGGCAGGTGCACGGCGCTGACGTGCGAAAAATCGAAACCGCAGCGGACGCCCGCCCCGCAACCGACGCCCACGGTGACACCATTTATTGCGACGCGATTGTCAGCGATGTGCCTGGGGTGTTGGCTGGAGTCAAAACCGCCGACTGTGTTCCGATTCTAATGGGCGATCCGAAAAGTGGCGCGTTCGCGGCAGTGCACGCGGGTTGGCGCGGGACAGTCGCGAAAGTGGCGGTAAAAGCGCTCGAGCGCATGGCGAAAGATTTTGGGGTTGCTTCAGAAGAGGTGGTAGTCGCAATAGGGCCGGCGGCGGGCAGTTGTTGCTATGAAGTGGGCGCCGACGTTATCAATCAATTCAATCAGAACTTTCGGGAGGCGGAATTATTTCATCCGACGCGCGATGGTCATGCCTCCGTCGATCTGATAAAAGCGAACCGCATTCAACTGACAAACGCCGGGATTTGCGATCAAAACATTCACGCCGCCCCGCTCTGCACCATGTGCCGCACGAATCTGTTCTTCTCTTACCGTCGCGAAAAAGCGTTGTATGGCAAAGTTGGCCGACTGATGAGTGTCATCGGACGGACGCCTACTGAACGTTCAGCCACAAGCTGACTTCGCGATTCTGCGGCGGGAAACACATTTCGTCGTTGCAGCTTTGAAATCGCAAACGGGCTTTTACTTCGGTGGCGCCGGTTGAAAAATTCGCCGGCACTCTTATCGTAAACCTCATCACGGCGCGCCCTTCGTAAACAGAAACGCGACTTTTTGAAAACTTAAACTGGCGCAACACTGCGCGCGGATAACTCACTGGACCCGCAAGCAGACCGCGCGCCGTTTCAATTTTGAGTTGCGTCGGAATTAGAAATTTTTCGAGTGGGTGATTCGAGTTGACGTGAAACCCTGCGGGAATCTCCATCGTTACCACTCCCCTAACCGATCGGCCGCGCTGCACCTTATCCGGAGACAGTGAGCCGTTAACGGTGATGTTCGGTGGCGATTGCGGTGTAGCCAAAAAAGTGGCCGGCACAAGCAAGATTGTTATTAGCAAAGTCAGTTTCTTCATCAATTGCATATTGTAGTTTTCCTATCGAGTTTATCCGATAACGCCAACGAGGTTTCGGTCCTGTCTCGCGGCCAATTGACCACAGGCGGCGTAAATGTCCCGGCCGCGCGGCCGGCGAACGTAGACATGCACGCCTTTCGCTTCAAGAATGTCCTTGAACTCGTCAACGCGATCGCGCGATGAGGGCGTGTATGGCAAAGGCTCCGCCGGGTTGTGCGGAATCAAATTCACTTTGGCGCGCAACGAATACCGATTAAGCAAGTTCGCTAATTGCCGCGCCTGTTCATTCGAATCATTCACACCGGCAAGCATCACATATTCGAACGTGACCAGCTCGCCCGGCTTAAGAGTCGTCTGAAATTTCTTGCACGCAGTCAACAAATCATCAAGCGGCCATTTTTTGTTGATTGGCATCAACTCGTTGCGCAGCTCGTCGGTTGGAGCTGCCAGCGAGATCGCCAGGTGCGGACGATGTGAAACGTCGGCGAGTTCAAGGATGCGGGGCACAACACCCGCAGTCGATATCGTTACTCGATTGGGCACAATGAACAGGCCGTCGGGTTCAGCCATGACACTGAGTGCTTTCATCAGCGCCTCAAAGTTAAGAAATGGCTCGCCTGCTCCCATACCCACCAGGTTGACGCCTCGCGGTGGTTGAGCGCCAACTCCGTAAACGTCGTTTAATGCGATGATGATTTGCTCAACGATCTCACCGGCGGTTAACGATCGAAGCAATCCGAGTTGCGCGGTCAAACAAAAAGTGCATTGCAGCGGACAACCGGATTGCGACGAGAAACAAATCGTGTCACGACGCTC
>DATENN010000237.1:0-3733 GCA_035275045.1 Pyrinomonadaceae bacterium | reverse complement strand
GGTTACGATTCTCGGCTGCAAAAAACGCTGGAAGAAGATCCGAACCTGATCGGCCTGGCGATCTGGCCAGTGAATGGCCAGGTACATCGCGCGTTCCAACCCGATGTGATTCAACACGGAGAAGTAGACCAGCGCGTCGGAGAGGTGCTGGCCAAGATGAATGGCCGGGTGGTTGTGGTTAGCCGCCCGCAAATTATTCGGTCGGGCCAGGAGATGGCGTTGACTGTCGCTGCCCCGGTAATGGGAGGCGCCGATGGTCAGGAGCTCGTAGCTGCCGTTGTCGCAATCATCTCCTTTCAAGAGGTCTTCAACGCCGTTCACCAGCAAACGTCAAGAAGCGAACGCGAACTGCTTGACGCCGGACTACCGGTTGTTTTCGTCGTCGATCAAAATGGCCGAGCTGTTGCCCATCCTGAACCGGGGGTAGCATTTGCCGAGAAACCGATGACCGATTTGAAAGTTGTTCAGGATTGGCAACTTTCCGGCGCGCAGGTGCAATCGGCGCTCGAACCATTTTCACTTGTGCGCGACGGCAAAAAGATCGAAATGCTCGGTTCGTATGCAACTGCGGAACTTGATAAGAATTCTCGCCTGGGTGTCATCGCCATTCAGGATGAATCTGCTGCGCTTGCATCCGTCAGCGACATGCGCCGTCAAACCATACTGATCAGTTTTGTTGCCGGCATGTTGACACTGTTAACGGGTTTTTTCTTTGCAAAGAAGTTGACCCGGCCGGTTCAGGAATTGGCCAGCGGCGCGCACCGCATCGCATCGGGTGACTTTTCGCAACGAATTAATGTTCGTAGCCGAACTGAACTTGGGGACTTGGGCACATCGTTCAACCTGATGACCGATCAAGTTGAGAAATACATCAACGACCTGCAGCGATCGGCGGACGAAAATCGGGAACTATTTCTCGGCACCGTAAAAAGTTTAGCGGCAGCGATTGATGGAAAGGACCCCTATACCCGCGGACATTCGGAACGCGTCTCGCGCATGTCCATGGCGATTGCGCAGCGGCTCGGCCTTTCCGATGAAGAATGCGAAAAGATTCGTATCAGCGCTTTGCTGCATGACGTGGGTAAGATTGCCATCGACGACAACATATTGAAAAAACCGGCAGCGCTGACTGACGATGAATTCGTGATCATGAAACAGCACCCGCAGAAGGGTTACAAGATCATGTCGCAAATTAGCGCCATGAAAGAATTTCTGCCGGGCATGTACATGCATCACGAGATGGTAAACGGTCAGGGCTATCCGCAGGGACTTAACGGCGACGAAATTCCGCTTATGGCCAAGATTGTTGCTGTTGCTGACACGTTCGATGCCATGACTACCGATCGTCCGTATCAACGCGCGATGGAATTTGGGGCGGCCGTGGCTCGAATCGAAAGTTTCGTCGGCACACGTTATGACGCGAACGTCGTCGCAGCTTTCGTGGCGGCGTGCACAGAAGGACAGATTCGTCCCGGCACAGTCAAGTTGAAGCGAACGACCTCTCGGCCATCGTTTTCAGCAGCCGCCCAGCAGACGCCGGAATGCGAGCGCATGCCGGTCTCGTAAAATCAGTTTCATTAATTCTTTTCGTTTGAGGGCTGCGTAGTCTCGTACGCGGCCTTTTTTGTGGCTGTGCGCCTCTTGCCCGTATAATCACCTTTTCACTGCGATCAAGTTAGTCAAAGGAATAGTGTCAATGGGGCTTTTCTGGAAACGCAAAAGCGGCGATCAGTTCGTTTCGCTGGGACTAAACGAACCGCAGGCGCCCAAGCGCCAGGACTCGAGCGAACCGCTGGAGCCCACGGCGAGCGTACGTGCTGAACAAGTAATCGAGCGCGCGTCGACGCCCGTCGCCGTCCTTGAGCCACCGCCGACGGGCTCCGGGCCCACACCTGTGCCGGTTGAACGGCCCAAAGGCAAAACGGCCGATACGACAGTTGAGCTAAGGCAAAGCACGATCGTCGAAAAACCTGTACCGTCGCGTTCGCCGTTTGCTACTTCCGTACTCGGTCTCAATCTGTCGATGGAAGAGCTACAGGCGCAGGAGGCGGCGCTTGAACAGGAATTTTCCGCGCGCTTTCGACGGGCTGTAGCTGCGACGCGCGAATCGCTGTCAGAACGGCTCGACACAGTCTTCCAGGGTCTCAAACAAATCGATGAAAGCCTGCTCGAGGAGCTTGAAGAAGCATTGATCGGCGCGGACATTGGGGTGGAAACAACGCAGCACATCCTGGAAACTGTGAGACGCGGCATTGCGCGCAAACAAATCAACGACCTCGATGCGCTGAAGCAGTTAATCAAAAATGAGCTGCTGAACATATTGCGACAATCGGAGGCGCAGGGTGTCGCTTCTGAAACAAGTCTTCCTGAAAACATATCGCCATACGTGATGATGATTGTAGGCGTCAATGGCGTCGGCAAAACTACGACGATTGGAAAGTTGGCCCAGCGCATCAAGGCCGAAGGCAATGACGTTCTGATTTGCGCCGCGGACACGTTTCGTGCCGCCGCCTCCGATCAACTTGCAATCTGGGCTGAGCGAACCGGCGTGCCGTTAATTCAACAAAAGCAGGGAACTGATCCCGCGGCGGTCCTGTTTGATTCTCTCAAAGCTTCAAAAGCTCGGGGCGCCGACGTGTTGATTGTTGATACCGCGGGCCGCCTCCACAACAAATCGAATTTAATGGCCGAGTTGGAAAAGATGAAACGCGTGGCCGGCCGCGAGGTTGAAGGTGCGCCTCATGAAACACTGCTTGTCGTCGACGCAGTGACGGGACAAAACGGTCTTGAACAGGCTCGTCAATTTCTTAAAGTCGCGGGCGTCACCGGCATCGTTTTGACCAAACTGGACGGCACCGCGAAAGGCGGTATTGCGGTCGCCATTGCCAAGGAGTTGAGCTTGCCAATTCGCTATGCCGGCATTGGGGAAAAGGTTGACGATCTCGTTGTCTTCGATCCTGAGCTTTACGTCAACGGCCTCTTCAATTAACTCTTCAAATGACCGAAACAACTGCGACATTGCCCGACCGAAGCCCGGAAGCGACGGCTATGGACCAACGCTTCCTGCAGCGGGCTCTGCTGCTTGCAGAGCAGGGGCTGGGCCAGGTAAGCCCGGGCCCACTGGTTGGTTGTGTGATCGTTTCTAACGGAGAAGTTGTTGGCGAAGGCTTTTATGTTTACGAAAAATTAAAGCACGCGGAAACATACGCTTTGGAACATGCTGGCGCTGCGGCCCAAGGCGCTACTGCATATGTTTCACTTGAGCCCCATGCGCACCACGGCCGCACTCCGCCATGCACGGACGCATTGATTGCAGCCGGCATCAGGCGGGTGGTATCTCCCGTCGAAGATCCAAACCCAAAAGTTTCGGGCAAAGGCTTTGCTCACCTTCGCGCGGCAGGTATTGAAGTTGAGGTCGGCTTGTTGGAACGCGAAGCAATCAAGCTCAACGAGAAATATTTTCACTTCATGGCGACGGGCCGGCCGTTCGTTCACTTAAAACTCGCAGCCTCGCTCGACGGCAAGATAGCGACGCGCAGCGGTGAATCGCAGTGGATTACGAGTCCCGAGTCGCGCGCTCGCGTTCACGAGTTGCGTCACGAGTACGATGCGATCTTGATTGGCGCCGGCACGGCGTTGGCCGATGATCCACTCTTAACTGATCGCTCAGGCCGGCCACGCGGCAAGCAGTTGACGCGCATATTGCTTGATGATCGTTTGTCTGTCGACCCCG